>CAJMRN010000080.1 GCA_905215815.1 uncultured bacterium
ACGAGGCCGGTGCCGTCCTTATCGCCGACGAGGTCCAGTGCGGTCTGTTCCGCTCCGGTAAGCCGTTTGCGTTCCAGACTTATGGCGTGGAGCCCGACATCATGAGCCTTGCCAAGGGTATCGCTGACGGCGTGCCCATGGGTGCCGTGGTGGCAAAGAAGGAAATTGCTGACGTCTTTAAGCCCGGCGATCATGGTTCGACCTTCGGCGGTAGCTGCTTGGCTGTCGCGGCGTGTGCCGCGACGCTCTCCGCGCTTGTGCGCGGCGATTATGCCGAGCATACTGCCAAGGTTGGCGCCTATATGGAGCAGGCGCTGGCTAAGCTTCCGCATGTGGTAGAGGTGCGTGGCCGCGGTCTGATGCTCGGCTGCGATCTGGATGATGCTGCGGGTGATGCACACGACGTTGTAACCCGTGCATTGGGGGCTGGTGTCGTGATCAACGCTACGGGCGCTCATACGCTGCGCTTCCTTCCGCCGCTCGTGTGCGAAGAGGCCGACGTGGACAACCTGATCGAGATTCTGTCGGACGTTTTGGCCTAGCGAGAGCAAGACATAGCCAGGTTGAACGGGTTCCAGATTGTCGGTGCGTCATTGATGCATTATTGGACGGTCTGGAACCCTTTTTGTCATAAATCTGCAAAGGCCAGGAGAGCCTCTGGCCAAAAAATGCCAAATATGAGTACTGTCACCAGTTGAATCTCATATCAAACCGACTGGCCAGGATTAGTTAGACCACACATGTTCAGTTATGTTAGTGGAAAACTAGTAGCGAAGGCTTCAAATTGCTGATTCAAGGCTTGATTTACCCAGTCATATCCAAAAATCGCTGCTACAAAATTAGTAACAGTACTCATTTTTGCCATTTTTTGGCCACGGCCTCTGTGACAGACGTGCTGACGGGTTCGAATCCCATGCGCTGGGCACAAAAAAGAAAGGCCTCCATCACTGGAGGCCTAACAATTCAATGGTGGGCGATGAGGGATTCGAACCCCCAGCCTTGTGCGTGTAAAGCACCTGCGCTAACCGTTGCGCCAATCGCCCGCGGTCATAGAGTATAGCCGATATCGGGCTCGGTACACTGCTAATCCATAACGCAATATCGATGGGTCCTGTGAGTATGGTGTCGACGCGGGCCTGCCTTGCTAATCGATGCTGTGTCTTTACGGTTTCTCGGGAAGTCGCATCCTCGCGGGTGCGTTAAAGTTGTTACGAGATGCAAACCGTTAACGGCGGATAATCCAGAAAGGTTCAAGATGCACCAATCTGACCGTATGATCACGACTACTGTCGCCGCTCTTGCCGACCTGCTCAATAAGAGCGGCGAGCTGCGCGGATCTGAGCGCCTCGACGGCCGAGCTGTGACCGGCTGCTCATTTGATTCCCGCGCGGTCGCGGTAGGAGATGTGTTCTTTTGCAAGGGCGCTTCCTTTAAGTCATCGTTTCTATCGATGGCGCTCGACGCCGGTGCCGTTGCCTTTGTGTGCGAGGAGTCTTTGGTAGACGAGCTTGCTCCGCTGGGCAAAGAGCACGGTGCGGCCATGCTGGTCGTTCGTAGCGTGCGTACGGCGATGGCGCTATTGCCGCCCGAGGTTTACGGTCGTCCCGATCGCGACGTTAAGATCGTGGGCATTACCGGCACCAAGGGCAAGACCACGGCGGCCTTCATGCTCCAGTCCATCATCAAGGCGGCGGGCAAGTCCTGCGGCATGATTGGCTCGGTGAGCACCGACGATGGTGTCGAGTGCTACGAGAGTACCAACACTACGCCCGAGGCCCCCGAGGTCTGGCGCCATATCGCCAATTGCCGTACGTCCGGCCGTCAGTTTATGGTTATGGAAGTCTCGAGCCAAGCGCTCAAGTACCAGCGCGTCGAGAACCTGCCCTTTGACGTTGCGTGTTTCCTCAATATCGGTCGCGATCACATTTCGCCTATCGAGCACCCTACGTTTGAGGATTATTTTGAGAGCAAGCTCAGGATTTTCGACCAGGCAAAAACAGCCGTGGTCAATCTTGGCACCGACGAGGTCAATCACGTGCTCGAGGCGGCGTCGACGGCCGAGCGCCTCGTGACCGTTGGCGTTGAACATCCTGAAGCTAGCCTGTGGGTAAGCGACGTGCGCATGGTTGGCTTTAACATCGAGTTTAACTTGCACGGTCTGAGCGCTGATGAGCCCGCGGCGGGGGAGAAGATTCTGCTGGGTATCGCGGGCGATTTTAACGTGGAAAACGCGCTGGTGGCAATTGCCGCCGCGCGCGAGATTGGCATTGGCATCGACGCCATCAAAGTGGGCCTTTCCAAATTCCGCGTGCCCGGTCGCATGGAGGTTGTGGAGTCGAAGGACGGTCGTGTGGTCTGCGTCGTGGACTACGCGCACAACCAGCTTTCATTCCGTTCGCTGTTCTCGTCGGTCAAACGTGCGTTTCCCGCCAGCCCTGTCATTGCGCTGTTTGGCGCCGCCGGCGGCAAGGCTCAGGAGCGCCGCGAGCAATTACCGCGCGAGGCCGCACCGTATTCCGACCTGATGATTTTTACCAACGAGGACCCCGCTCGCGAAGACCCGATGAAGGTCTGTCGTGAGCTCGCGGAAAATGTCCCCGATGACACACCGAACAAGATTATTCTTGATCGCGAGGCGGCAGTGCACGCGGCCTTTAAGGCGGCACGCGAGGAGTACATCAACCCCGATGCGCCCACGATTGTATTGTTGCTTGCCAAGGGCGACGAGGAGCTCATGCATGTGGGCGACGAATTCGTGCCCATCGAGAGTGACCTTTCGCTGGCGCATCGCCTGATCGATGTTACTCAGTTTGACTGATACATTGTGTTGACGACGGTGCGTTGAGGGCGTCGTCGTTCCAAGTGCGACTCGCTTAAGCGAGCCTCACTACTCAAGACCAGCCCCTTCTATGTAAACGGAGTGACCATGTCCCACAACATCCTGCCGACCGTTGCCGACCTTTCGGGCGAGATGCGCGAGCGTCTTGCCAAGGTCAAGTATATCTTTACCGATCTGGACGCCACGATGCTCGCCCCCGGCTCGTGCGTGCTGCGCGATAACGACGGCAATCCCTCGACCAAGCTCGTCGAGGCGGTTGTCGCGCTCGCTCGTGCCGGCATCCAGGTGGTCCCCACCTCGGGTCGCAATCGCACCATGATCCACGAAGACGCCCGCGTGCTTGGCCTCAACTCCTACATCGGCGAGATGGGCGGCCTGGTTATGTACGACCTCAAGGCCAACGATTGGGAGTACCTGACGGGCGACATGCCCTACGACCCCGCCTGCGGTCTCACGCCGCACCAGGTGATTGAGCAGACCGGCGTGTGTGAGAAGATCCTTGCCCGCTGGCCGCGTAAAATCGAGTACCACAACGACATGTCGACCGGCTACAAGTACCGTGAGGTCACCGTCGGCATGCGCGGCGATGTGCCCGACGATGAGGTTCAGGCCATCCTGGACGAGGCCGGCTGCGGTCTGGTCTGGGCTTGCAACGGCCATCTGACGCACCTGTCCAAGCCGACGACGCTCGAGCTTGATCGCGTCGAGGACGGCCGCGCCTTCAATATCAATCCGGCGGGTCTCAACAAGGGCGTTGCCATTGCGCGCTTCTGCGAGCACCTGGGGATCGAGCGCGAGGAGACGCTCGCGCTCGGCGACTCCGAGTCCGACTTCTACATGGCCGACCACGTGGGCATGTTCTGCCTGGTCGAGAACGGTCTGACGAGCGCCGGCGCCCCGGAGTTCTTGGACGGCTGCGACAATGCCTATGTAACGCGCGGCAAGATTGTCGACGGTTGGGTGGCAACGGCCGAGCTGCTGGTCGCGGCCCGTTCGTAGCGCGACGCATCACGCATGGTCGCATTTTTCGAGAGAGAATCTGGTGAGGTAATGTCCGATATCGATAGTCTGGCCGGGGACACGCGTCCGATCGGCGTGTTCGACTCGGGCCTGGGCGGTCTGACGGTTGCGCGCGCGATCGCAACGGCCCTTCCGCATGAGTCTGTTTACTACTTTGGCGACACCAAGCGCTGTCCCTATGGCGTGAGGGATGAGGACGAGGTGCGCTCGTTTGCCCTGCAGGTGGGCCGCTGGCTCTCGCACCACAATGTCAAGATCATGGTCATCGCTTGCAATACGGCAACGGCCGCTGCCCTGCGCGTCGCGCAACAGGTGCTCGATGTTCCGGTCATCGGCGTGATCGCGCCGGGCGCCCGTGCCGCCATTAACAGCACGCGTTCGCGCCGCGTGGGCGTGCTGGCCACCAACCTTACGATTCGGTCTGGCGCGTACACGCGCGCTATCCAGGACCTGGATGCGGGCGTCGATGTGTACGGCTGCCCTGCCTCAAGCTTTGTCGAGGTGGTCGAGAGCGAGCTTGCCTCGGGCGCGCATCTGCAGGAGCAGTGGCTCGAAAACGACGACATCTTCGACACCCCCCGGGTGCGCTCGTTAGTCGGTGCGACGGTCGAGCCCCTGCTGGGGCACGGCATTGACACCGTGGTGCTTGGATGCACGCATTTTCCGCTGCTTGCGGGCCCCATTCGCCATGCGCTGGGATCTCATGTGCGCGTGGTGAGCTCTGCCGAGGAGACCACGCGCGAGCTTGCCGATATCCTTACGCGCCGCGAGCAGCTTGCGGCGGATGGCGCGGAGCCTCTGCATCGCTTTGCCACGACATCCGATAACATCGCCGAGTTCGCGGTAGCTGGTAGCTTTATCTTTGGCCAGCCGCTCAAGAGCGTCGAACATGTCGACTTGGAGGAGCTGCGCTAGCGCGCTCGCTTCTGACAGTCTTTAGTCGAGAAGGGTCTTCTTATGGAATATATGCAGGTCAACCGCGCCAATGGCCGCGCCGCCAACGAGCTGCGCCCCGTTAAGCTCACCCGCGGGGTCATGAAGCACGCCCACGGTTCGTGCCTGGCCGAGTTCGGCGACACGCGCGTACTGTGCGCCGCCACCATCGAAGAGGGCGTGCCGGGCTGGCGCAAGGGCGCCAAGGCCGGCTGGGTAACGGCGGAATATGCGATGCTGCCGGCCTCGACCGGCAAACGTTGCAAACGCGAGCATGCCAACCGCAAGGGCCGCTCCATGGAGATCGAGCGGCTCATCGGCCGCAGCCTGCGCACTGTCGTCAACATGAAGGCGCTCGGCGAGTACACCGTTACCATCGACTGCGATGTGATTCAGGCCGATGGCGGCACACGTACGGCGAGCATTACCGGCGCCTGGGTGGCGCTGCACGATGCCCTTGCCATGTGGGTCGAGGCGGGCAAGCTCGAGCGCATTCCGCTCACGGGCCAGGTTGCCGCGATTTCTATGGGTGTCGTCGACGGCAACACCCTGCTTGACTTGGATTATTCCGAGGACAGCCACGCCGAGGTCGACATGAACCTCGTCGCCACCGACACCGGCGAGATGATCGAGCTTCAGGGTACCGGCGAGCAGGCGCCCTTCGATCGCAAGCGTCTCAACGCCCTGCTCGACCTGGGCGACAAGGGTATCGCCGAACTCATCGAGCTTCAGCGCCAGGCCCTCGCCTAACCTGTCAAAAAGGGACAGGTTTATTTTGGCAGGTTTTATCTGCGAAAACGCCGAAGTATAAGACTGCCGTTGATTGAGAGGGGAGAGGCCGAGGTCCTCGTCGTCCTCAACTCGGCATTGCTATAGAGACAAAGGAGGCCAGCTATGGCACTTGAGAAGATTGACATCGACACCCTCGACCCGGCGGCGACCATCGTCGTTGCAACCGGCAACGCCCATAAGCTCACCGAGATCGAGGCCATTTTGGGCAAGGTCATGCCCGAGGTGCGCTTTGTGGCGCTCGGCCAGCTGGGCGATTTTGAGGACCCCGAGGAAAACGGCACGACGTTTTTGGAGAACGCCATCATCAAGGCGCAGGCTGCCGTTGAGGAGACGGGCCTTATGGCCATTGCCGACGACTCTGGCTTGGTCGTCGACGCCCTGGACGGTGAGCCGGGCGTGTATAGCGCGCGCTATGCGGGCGTGCATGGCGACGATGCCGCCAACAACGCCAAGCTCCTCGTTAACCTGGAAGGCGTGGCAGACGAGGACCGCACCGCGCGCTTTATGAGCGTTGTCGCGCTTATTGATACGGACGGCCTGGTCACCTATGGCGAGGGCGCCTGCGAGGGTGTTATTGCGCACGAGGGTCGCGGCGATCACGGCTTTGGCTACGACCCGCTGTTCCTGCCGGTCGATACGCCGGGCAAGACCATGGCCGAGCTCACGGCGGACGAGAAGAACGCCATCAGCCATCGTTTCCATGCGCTCGAGCATCTGTCCGCCAAGCTGACGGGCGAGGAGTAGACCGTGCGTGCGGTGGTGCAGCGCGTGCTCAACGCCGGCGTGACGGTCGACGGCGAGTGCGTGGGCCGCATTGGACGCGGCTACCTGGGGCTGCTGGGTGTGGGCCATGGCGATACGCGTGCCGAGGCCGACAAGCTGGTCGCCCGGGAGTGGGGCGTTCCGGTCGACGTGCACAAGGAGCACCACACGACGTTCGACGTCGACGGCATCATGGTCGAGAACCATTACGACTTTGTCAATAAGGAGACGCACGCCTCCAACGCGCGTCTCGAACGGCTGTTCAAGCAGTATGCCGCGCAGCCCGGCGAGTCGGTCGCCGTTGCGGGCGTAGCCGTCTACCTGCCTTCGGAGCAGCTCAACGCCCTGTTCCTGCTGCGCCATGCCGCCGTGCATTTCGCGGCGATCAACATCGGCCTGCGGCATGTTCTGGACTGGTGCGTCTTCGTCGCGCACTGCCACGACCGGATCGACTGGCCGGCTCTGTACGCCGTGGCCCGGGAGACCCGGATGGTCGGGTTCCTGAACTGCCTCAACGCCCTCTGCGTCGACTGCCTGGGGCTGGAGGCCCCGTCGCTCCCGGATTTCGAACGCGACGCCGAACTCGAAAAGCGGGTGCTGGACGAAATCCTCTCCCCGGCGTTCTCCGGCGAGCAGCCCGAAGGGTTGCTGCGCGTGGTCCGGTTCAAGATCCGCCGCTGGTGGGCGAACCGCTGGAAACACCGGCTGGTCTTCGACGAGGGTCTTGCCGGCGCCTTCGTGCATTCGGCCTGGGCGCACCTGAAACGTCCCCGATCCATCGCACACTGACGGGAGCCGGCTTATGCCGGCTCTTCCGTTTTACCGCATAACCCGATCGCATGATGAAGAAAAAGAGCCACCCGGAATTCGTGCGTGCCCTGAAGGCGCGGAATCTCAAAATCACGGTCGTCGGAACATACGAAAACTGCCTCTCCCGGGTTGCCGTAAGATGCGACGTATGCGGTTGGGAGTGGGCGCCGGTCGGGGGTAGCCTGTTGCGCGGCCACGGCTGTCCCAAGTGCGCGGGAACCATGCGGAAATCCCACGCGGAGTTCGTGGAGGAGCTAAAATCCCGAAGGGATGACGTGATCATCGTCGGCCCGTATGTGAAAGCGCTCGAAAAGACCCGGTTCCGGTTCCTGAAATGCGGACACGAATGGGACGTGACCCCTGCGCATATACTTAACGGCCGGGGATGTCCGCTGTGCGCGCATTCCCGCCGGGGAGCGTCCCAGCGACTGACGATGGAGCGTTTTTTGAAACGCCTCCATAAAATCGACCGGAATCTCGTCGTCCGGGAGGGCGGGAAATATGTAAACTATACGACGCCGATCCCTCTCCGCTGCAACGCCTGCAAATACGAGTACGAAGTAAAGCCGAGCGATGTTCTGCACGGCGGCGGCTGTCCGAACTGCCACAGGGCATGCACCTCCTTTCCGGAACAGTTTATCCGCCACGCCTTTGTCCGCATGCTCGGCGAATCGGAAGTCCTGTCGCGGGACAAGACTGCGGCAGGAGTCGAACTGGACGTCTGCATTCCCGCCTTGAGGGCGGCCGTGGAACCCGGTTCGTGGTACTGGCATCGGAATCTGGTGGAGAGGGATCGGGAAAAGCGTCTGCTGTGCGAAAGGAAAGGCATCCGGCTTATAACCGTATATGACCATTATGATGAAACGGCCGTTCCTTTCGACGATTGCCTGGTGACTCCCTGCGACCTTGCCTCCCGCCGGAATATGGACAAGCTGGTTGCGGTGACGAAAACCCTTTTCGGGGCGTTCGGGCTGGATTCGAACCTCGCCGCGGGCGAATGGGAGACGATCCGGAGGAGGGCCGAACTGGATTCGCGGCGGATGACCACCGAAGAATTCCGGGCGGAGCTGGCCGGGATCAATGATAAAATCGAGGTTATCGGCGAATACACGAGGGCCTCTGATAAAATCAGGGTGCGGTGCAAGGTCTGCAATCACGAGTGGTCCGTTGCGCCCACGACCCTGCGCCGGGGTTCGGGATGCGCCAGCTGTGCCGGCAGGTTGAAACTCTCGCATGAACGGTTCGTCGAAAGATTGAACCTGTTGCATCCGGAGATCGTCCCTCTGACCGAGTATGTCAACAGCCAGACCCGCATGACATTCGAGTGCAGGGCCTGCGGCCATGTATGGTCGGCGCAGGCGTATGGCCTCATCGCGAAATCCCGCTCTTCCGGCTGCCGGAAATGCTCCGTTAGGGCGATGCTGCGACGACGAAGCCGGAAGGTAAGGTGCATCACCACCGGTGAGGTGTTCGACACGCTTCGGGAAGCCGCCGCCAAATACGGCGTCAGCCGCTCGGCGATCAGCCAGTGTTGCAGCGAGCCTCCGAAACTCAAACGTGCCGGCGGCCGGGAGGGGGAATACGTCGACCTGCTTTCCGGAGAGCGTTGACCTGACGCGGCCGATGCGCGGGAACCGGCCGGATAAAACCGGTCTCTCCTTCCCGAAAACGAAAAAAGGAAGGCCTCGACCTTCCTTTCTCTGGTGATCCCGCTGGGGCTCGAACCCAGGACCCCAACATTAAAAGTGTTGTGCTCTA
>CAJMRN010000081.1 GCA_905215815.1 uncultured bacterium
GCGGGTAAAAGAGGGGCTTGATTTAGTGATAAATTACAAATAAGATTGATTTTGTAGTAAAAAATGATAGAAGGGTTGCCGGAAGGTGGTAACCCTTTTATTAGTTAAAGCGTATTATAATTGCTTAACGGGAAGGTTTAAGTTTAAGAATCAAATATGTAAGCGGAGGAGAAAAAGTGATTTTATATCATATAACATCACTAGAGAAACCAATTCAGAGTATTTTGATTCCCAAGATACCAGATGAAACAGAAATAGGTGAGAATTATACAGAAAAGAGAATCTGTTTAGCGCCTAGTATTCTGGAATGTCTTAAATCAGCGGAAATCGTAAACTCGAAGTTAGGCAGGCCGATGTTGGTGTACCCGGTCGGAGCCTTGATCTCCTCGACGTAGTAGGTACCCTTAGGCAGACCGGACATCTCAATCTTGCCGTCTGCACCGGTGGTGAACACACCGGTGGCCTCGGTACCGTCCTTGACGGGCGTGGCCGTGGTGAGCTCAGACCAAGCACCGGTCTTGGCATCCCTCTTCAGGAAGGTCTTGTCCTTAGTAGTAGCGTCCACGCGGGCGATGGCGAACTGAGCACCATCAAGCGTCTTGGCGCCGGCCATGTCGGTCTTCAGGATGCCGAACTCGTAGGTGTAAACGCGAGGAACCTTGGGGCCATGAATCGTGGTGGACTCGTTATTAGGAGTGCGAGAATACTCAAGCTCAACGGAGTTGGGGTTACCATCGCCAGCCATGACGGCGCTGCTGTTGACAATAGCCTCGAACTTAACGACGACGGTGTAGCCCTCGAGGATCTTTCCATCATTCTTGGACTTGGAGCCATCGGCCATGTTGACGTACTTCCCCAGGTCGATGGTAGTCACGTGGCCGCCGGTATATTTAGAGTCGGTGCCTTTGTAGTCATCAATGTTAACGGTATAATCGGTGCCCTCGTCGAGCGTCACATCATCTTCGCCGTCCTTCTTCAGAGTGACGGACTTCACAGACTTCACAGGGTTCTCGTCAACCGTCAGACCCTTGGAAGCGGTATCGATAAGCCTGAACACACGGGGAGGTTCGTTGATGTCGTAGCCGGTGTAGGTCGGAATGACGGAGCTGAGCTCATACTCGACCTTGCCGCCGATAAGGGCGTCTGCGTTAGAGCCATTCTTTGCAACGGTGCCGGTATCGGAACTGGTGATCTTCTTGTCAACGGTCGGCACGTTCATCTTCAGTGTGACGACGCCCCAGCTAGCCGTCTCGTTAGAGTACTCCTTAAGTGCAGTTGCGACGATTATGGGGATGGACTGCGTTGCCGGATCGTCCGTGGTGTCCTTCAGGAACCAAAGGCCCTGATCGCAGGTATTCTTGGAACCGGAGACACTGCTCTGGAACCCAGTCTTGGTAGCGTGTACCCCATCCACCGCGAGCTTCTTGGAGAGCCTCGTCGCGAACTTGCGCAGCTCGGACGTGTTGCCGCCCCACGGATCATCCGGCTCGCTGGAGTCATTGAAGACGTTGGCAACCAGGTAACCGATCGGGTTGTTGTCTTTGCTGCCCGCAGCGTTGTAGTAGTTGTGGTCTGCCTCGTAATCTTGTCGCTGAGCATCGGTCATCGAAGCCTCGATCACGCTCACAAGGTCATCATTGGTATCGATGAGAAATGTGAGCTTGCCGCCGGCGGAGTCAACGTTCTTCAGCGAAGCGAGCTGAAAGCCATCGAGCGTGTGCGTCGCTTCGTCGTTGTCGGCATTACGGATGGTGATGGTGCCCTCCGTCGGCTGTACGGGTTCCGCAGCCTTGGCCACAGGGGCGGCGCCCACCAGGCCGGTTACGGCGATCGCTACGGCGGCGGCGCCGGCGATCAGCTTTTGTACGAATCGGTTCATGATTCCCCTTTCAGAAATGAGCCCGACATTCATAAACATCTATCTACCAGCGCCATCGGACGGGTCGTCCTGGCGGCGCTTTGTAGCGAACCAATACGCTCCCGCAGCGATGCCGCTCAGAAGCATGAGACCGGCGCCCACGAGGAGCATGGAGTTTTCGGTCCAACCCGCGCCGGTGAGCGGGAGGTCCGTGAGGACTTTCACGTTGGTGAAGGTAGAGGCGGGTATGGCGTTGGGCGCGTCGGCGGTGCCGATGACGGTGCCCGGACTGAGCACGTTGCCCATGTCGTCCTTTACCTGCGTGACCGTAGTGGAAGTGGTGAGGCCGGAGTACTTGCCGGTCTTCTCGTCCAAGACGGCTTTCACGGTGACGGCCACTTGGTACTCGGCCTTGGAGTAGCGGAGCTTGTCGATGGCATCGGCGTCGGGCGCGACCTCCTTCACCGTGTAGGTGTAAGTCTTGGCGCCCGTCGGGTTCGAAGCGTCGTTCGTGGCGAGGTACTCTTTGGAGAACGAGATTTCGCCAAAAGATGCCTCGATGTCGTTGACCTTGGTGGAGTCTGCGGGAGCGACGGAAATAGTCTTCGAGTCAGGCATAGGAGCGCTATCCTTATTTGGCCCCGTAGCCTCGATGCTGAAGTCGAACGCAACGTATTTACCGCTGGAATCCTTCGGCCAGTCCGTATTACGGACGGATTTAATCACCGGGATTTTCACGGACGTAACGGAGCACGAGTCGGAGATGTACGTAATGCCATCAACGATGTTCGGCTGCTCGTTCTCGATCCACGTAATGGAGCCGCTTGTGCTGTCCACCGTGAACTTGTAGGTGTTCTTGTTCAGTTCGTAGCCAAACGGAGCCTGGGTCTCCGTGAGCGTGTACGTGCCCGGCAGCAAATCGGCCAATGTGAACTTGCCATCCTTGGCGTCGGTATCGGCCCAAGTGGTTTCGCTCGGAGTCGATTGGTCACTCACGGTCCAGGGCTGCGCCTCAGTCAAGCCATCGGCACCCAGTTTCGCAAGCTTCCACTCGGAACCAGCCAAAGGAGTGTGTTCTGCATCGTCCTTCTCCACCTTAGCCCAAGACACCGTACCGGTGATCTTGGTGTTGGCGATGGCACCCGTGGTGTTAGAAGGTGTGAACGGAACCTCGTTCCCGTTCTCATCCACGTAGCCCTGGACATAGTTCACCGACTCACCAGCATTGTTCATGGTTGCGTAGTAGATCTTGTCCGAAACCTGGTAACCCTCCGGCGCCGTCTCCTCTTTGATGTAATAGGTGAATGCCGGATTAGAATCCGAGATCTCCTTACTCGGATCGGCCTTCTGGTTCAAATAGTTGAACTGAAGCTTGCCATCAGTAGAAGCGTAATCGTTGGCAGCGCCATCCGTTACCGTAACGATGGGACCCGTCCCGTTCTTGGCATCTTTGACAGTGCCGTATATCGTCCACGAGGAACCGGGAAGCAGCTTAGTACCATCCGCAGCGTCGACCTTGCTCCATGCAATGGAGGAACCGTCCGGTGTATACGAGCCAGACCACGGGAAGTTGTGACGCTCCTGGTCCATATCGATGACGGAAGCCGAATTACCCTCGTTGAAGCTGTACGCGACCTTAGGGTTGTTCATCATGAAGTCTTCGCCCACGTACACACGACCGTTGGTGGTCACATGATCGTCGAAACTTCCTTTGGGAACGAGAATCGATCCGAGCATAGCAGCGGCGGGGTCATCGTCGGTCCACTTAGCATTGGTTTCATCGCCGCCATAGCCCCAGTCTTTTCTACCCTCGCCCGCAATGCCACCACGGATGGTGAGGCTCGTGGTATCGACGAAGTTCCACATGATGGACTGAGAAGCCGTCGCGTATGCCTCGCCCAGCGGCTTGCCGGAATATTGAGTTTCGTAACCACGCGAAATCTCGGTGCCGTTCCACCAAAAGCGCCAGCCGTTGTGGAACTCGACAGAATCAGCACCTGTAACGTTCACGACAACGGATGCGCCTTCGGGGACATCGACGAACTTAAAGTCGACGCCGCGGTAGTAGACGCCATCCTTCCAGTTGGAGAGCTCGGAACCGGCGATGGTGAAGACCTGTTGCATAGAAGTTCCATCGCCGGTAAAGGTGATGAGTCGCTCGGTGTTGCGAATCTTATTGCTCGGGATTCCGGTATCGAGCGCACCGGAAACAGACTTGTCGCTACCATCGTCGCTACCATCGAATTTGAGTGTATAGCTTGTTCCGTCGTTATTGTACTTGTTGATGACGTAGTTGCTATTAGGCTCTGCAAAGCCGTTGACATCCACCTCGCCGGTCTCTTCAAACGAGTCGAGCTGTTTCGATAGCTTCGAGAGGTACCCATCTTCACCGTTGTAGCTCGAATAATCGTTATTGTTGACATTAGTCAAATCAACAGTTTGATTGAACAGGTTGCTTTCCTGAAAGTTCTTGCCCTCGTACCAATTACCCTGCGTTGTCACCACGGATTGGCGTTTACTGTTACCGAGCCAGTATGTGATGGGGCCTGCGATCTGCGCAGTATAGGCAAAGCCGGAAGGATTCGCGCCCTCAGAAGATTTCTGCTGTCCGACCCAAGCGCCTTTGTTCCAAGCGCCAACGGTAGTCGTCTCCGGCGAGTCGCCGCTATAACCAACGCTCATATTGGTGATCGCACTTTTAATTCCGGCCACCGCGAGCACGGTGCTGCCGGCGACAGGACGGAACTGGGAACCAAAACCAACGGTGCCAAAGCGGAAACCAGCGCCGCCACTATTATTATAGGGCCAGCTCTCTTTGAGTGGATTCATGGCAAGCTTGCCACGGACCACGGTAAGGCCCTCCGCCTCAGCGGCATATGAGCCGGTGGGGGCGTTGCTCGCATCAAGATTGCTAGTGCCGTCGCTCGGCTTACCACCGATGTACATGTCGCGGCCAACGTAGGTAGCAACGCCGGGATCGGGGGTGGAGACATCGATATTCGTACCGATACCGATAGACGTGGGCTTGTAGATGCCCTTGTTCACAGTGGTAGCCGCGCTCGCAAAGGTGGCGGCGCTATTCTGGTTTTCGGCATCCTCGCTGGTGTTATCTACAGCAGCGGACTCACTTGAGGGACCCCTCCCCATTACAGTTTCCCCGGTAGAAAATGCCTGGGCGTCGTTGGCGATGGCCTGCGAGATCGGGGGCATAACGAGCGACAGTACCAGGCTCAAAACGGAAGCTCCGCACAAAACACCTGCCAGCACACGATGTGCCGCTTTATTGTCCTGCTTAGATTTATCTGAATTTGCTGTCATCGATGTCTCCCCCCCCCAAGAGACCGCGATCTTGCTCTTTCACGAATTAGTATAGAGCGCGCAACCTATAATTGCTCGCGCAAGATATACATATTATTACTCATTGTTTAAACAACGAAAAGCCCGATTCTGTCAATTTCTTTTCTCAGTATCTTTTTCTTGACATTTGTTCAAACTATGCAGTGTTATTCGATTTTTCAGTTTTGGAAAACTGCAGGTAGCATTGTTGGCAAATATAGATAAATGACACTCTGTTGTTTTTTGCACAACATTTTGTTTTAACCCACTCAATCTGCGAACGGTCGATATTTGGCTGTGAGTGGTCGCTCGTTTACCGCGTCGATTCGCCTCGGAACAATAAGCGTCCCGGCAATCGGTTGCCGGGACGCCTGATCGAACCACCACAAAGGTGCCTGTCCCCTTCGTGGTGGTTTTTGTCCAGCGCGCAGTACTACAGCAGGTGCTCCTGGATAAAGATCGCGATACCGTCTTCGTCGTTGCTCGCGGTTACAAAGTCCGCCGCGGCACGGGTGGCGTCGCTGCCGTTTGCCATGGCCACGCCCACGCCGGCGTCAGCCACCATGCAGGTGTCGTTGTCCGCATCGCCAAACACGCAAATGTTCTGGAGCTCAATGTCGTTGAGCTCTGCCACGCGCACAAGGCCGCGCGTCTTGGACACGCGCGGATCCATGAACTCATAGAGCCACTGCGTGGTTTGCAGAGCCGCCGCCTTAACAGTGTTATCGGCAAACGTCGACGCCCGCTCAATCACCCGCGGCATTACCTCGGGCGCCATGGTAAACATCACCTTGGGCTGCGGCTCGCGCAAGAACTCGGCAAAATCGACCACCTGGTAGGGCACGCCGTCGACGCGCGACAGGTGCTCGACGCACGCGTTGCTCTCGGGCACGTAGAACACGCCGTCTCGGGGGCAGACGGGCGTTGCCGGAAGGTCCGCCATGTGCTTACAGATACGCGCGATGGTCTCGCCCGGCAGCGGATAGCTCAGCTCGTTGATGTCGTGCGCGCGGTCGATGACCTCAGCGCCACCGCAGCCCACGAGCACGTCCACCAGGCCTTCGATGCCCCAGAGCTCGTACATGGCCTCGGTCGCGTGGGCGTCACGCCCGGTGCACAGGCCAAAGAGCACGCCGCGCTCGCGCAGGGCGCGGATCGCCGCCACGGTGCGCGGGGACACCGTGTGCTGGCTCGTGAGCAGCGTGCCGTCGATATCGCAGAACACGGCTTTGATGTGGCTGAAGGTGGCGTCCATGGGGGCCTTTCTGGGTTGTGCGGCGGTGTGGGGTGTATTCGTGAACGGCGTACATGGTATACCAAGGCGCAGGCGCGGCCTACCAAAGCAAAATCCACCACAAAGGTGCCTGGCCCCTTTGTGGTGGCCTGGCCCGCAGGATGACCTGGCCGGGACGCAAACCATCACAACATTCGACGTTTTTCGGCAAAATCGCGATTTTCATCGAATGTTGTGATGGTTTTACTGCCTTGCGGCACAATCCAAATGATTTCGTCCAAACAGCAGCAACGCCGCAGGGACCGCCGTCACGACCATGCCTGCCCCCACGAGTGTCCGTTGTACGCCAAATGCTGCCGCCAGCCACGGTGCAACCGCCAGAGGGGCCACGCCGGCGAACATATTGCCAAAGCCCATGACCGAGTTCACACGGCCGAGTTGCTCGAGCGGCGCCGTCGTTTGCACGATGGTGTTGTGGAGCGGGTTGACGACACCCCAAGCTATGCCCAGGGCGACCTGGCCGACAAGGGCCACACCCACGTACGGCGTCCCCACATAGAGCAGGCTTCCCAGGCCCACGGACATAAGTGCCACGAGCAGCGTTTTTAGGTTTACCAAGTGCGGCGGCAAGCGGAGCGCGAGCACGGCACCCAGCACCGCGCCCACGCCCGAGGCCGACGAGAGCCAGCCCATCCACTCAACGCCGACGCGTAGGACATCGCGATAGAAAAACGACTCGAGCGGATCGAAGGCTCCGTAGCCAAAGTTCGAAAGAAAAATGATGCAGAAAAGTAGCGCGAGGACGCTGTTGGTGAAGACTGTCTTGATGCTGGCTGCGAAAGTGGCGCGGGCGGACGTGCTGGGGTTGGAGCTTTGTCCCACACGCTCCCCTTCCTCTGCCGAATCGGCATCCGCATCCCCGGCGACATGGCTGGTCTGCGGCCTAAAGCCCCAACCGACGACGAACGCCAGCACGGTAAAGAGCATCATGAGCACGAACACCGCGCGCGACGACGCAGCCGCTGCGACAAAGCCGCCCAGCGTGGGGCCAACGATAATACTCACGTTTGAGAACATGGCGATGGCGGAGTTGATGTCTTTGAGCTCGACGGGATCATCGGTGAGGTAGGCCGGATAGGATGTGGCAATGGGCTGGGCGAATCCCATCGTAAAGCCCAGAAACACCGCGCCGAGCAGGACGACGCCGGTCGCGCTACCAAAGGCGATGATTGCCGTGCCAGTTGCGAGAGCGCCGATGATGCTCAGCAAGAAATGGCGGCGCGGACCCCAGGCGTCGAGTTCCGCGCCACCCGCAAAGGATCCCAGGATCACGAAAACGTTCATAAAGAGGACTGCCAGCGATGTCGCGACGACCGAAGCGTCGTCCGCATAGGTGAGCGTTCCGATGACGCCGATAAAGTAGCTGGTCTGAAAACCGGTGTAGATGAGAAAGCGCATCGCCACCAGGCGCTTGGCCTGCATGGACAGCGATGATTGAGGCTTTGAGAAAAGAGGGGCGAGCATGGAAACTCCTTGTTTCATACGGATGCGGACGGCGGGCATTCGCCACCGTCTGTCAAATCAATCTATCCGCATGAAACATTAAGGACTCATCAAGCCCCTTCTCTCCGTTTTTCGCCCGTCATGAACTACTTGGTAGATTGTAAGGCATGCCCCACACATCTACCAAAGCAAAATCCCCCACAAAGGTGCCTGGCCCCTTTGTGGTGGAAACAACGTTTGCCCAGATAAAACCTTCCAAAATAAACCTGTCCCTTTTTGGCAGGTTTTAGGCCAGATGGTCCTGAATCAGATCGCAGATGGCTCGGGCGTCGTTGATGTTGATGGCTCGGGTCGCAAAGCCGGCATCGAACGCCTGGCGTGCCAGGGCTTCGTTGCAGGCAAGGGCCAGCGTGTGACCGTCGACCAAATCGAGCGAGCTCTTGCCGCGCAGACGGTCGACACCGGAGCGCGCGACCACGATGTTGTCGAAGCCCTCGGTCTTGTAGCCCTCGATGATCACCACGTCGACATCGTTGTAGCGCGACAGCAGCTCGCGCGCGGGCATCTCGTCCTCCTCGCGCGTATCGGCGTACTCCGCCCAGCGCGTGGCGCAGATGAGCCCCACGTGCTTGGATCCCGCTTGGTGATGACGCCAGGTGTCCTTAGCGGGTACATCGATATCAAAGCCGTGATGCCCGTGATGCTTGAGCGAACCCACGCGCAGGCCGCGGCGGGGGAGCTCGGCAATGACCTTCTCGACGAGCGTGGTCTTGCCCGAGTTTTGGTAGCCGATAAACGCGATCGCAGGGACGGCCGGAGTGGGAGCTGCGGGCGCGACGGCAGCGGGCGCGCCTGCGGGCGCGGCACCGTCAGCGGC
>CAJMRN010000082.1 GCA_905215815.1 uncultured bacterium
ATGGTCTTTTGCCTGATCACGTCCACGCTGTACTTTAAGCTCTCGCCGCTTGGCACCACCACGGCCGCCATCATCGACAACTCGACACCCACCGTATGGGACCTTGCCGTCGCGCTCGCGGGCGGCTTTGCGGGTGGCCTGGGCAACTCGCGCGACCAGGAACCCGCCACGCTCATCGCCGGCGTGGCCGTGGCGACCGCGCTCATGCCACCACTGTGCGCGGCGGGTTATGGCATTGCCATCGCGAGCGGGTCGCTGTTCCTCTCAGCCCTCTACGAGTTTGGCATCAACGTCGTCTTTATCGCGCTGGCGGCCGAAGCCGTATTGCTTCTTTTACGTGTACCGCTCAAGCGTGATCTCAACGGCGACGGCATTGTGACCGCCAAGGAAAACGCCGAGGTCGACGAGCTGTCACGCAAGGTGCGCCGCCGCATTATTGTGGGCACGGTAGTCTTTGCCATCCCCTGCATCGTTATGACCGCGGGTTCCATTGGCTCGACGCAGGCCGGCGTGCAGGACGGCTACGGCGTCACCGAAACCACGCGCGAGCTTGCGGCGGTGCTGCCGGGCTTTAAAGATTACACCGTCGCCGTCGAGACCTCGGCTACCGAGGGCGAGGAAGAGGGCATCGTCGAGCGCCAAACTGTCGCCCATGTGACAACGAGCGAGGCGCTCGGAACGCACGACCGCCACGTCGCCCGCAAGCTCATCGACCTCAATGTGCCCGAGCTCGATCGCGTGGAGTTTGATGTGGAGTAATGCGGAGCATGGGATGGCTCCCGCGCACAGGCGCAAGTCGCGGCGAGGCTCAGACGCGACGCAGGCACATGCAAAAAGCGGGACGTAGTTCACGTCCGCGCCCCGCTCGCTGTTTTATTGCCGTGAATCAGACGTCCGCATCGACATCGCCAGACTCCACCGTAAACGCCGGATCGGTGCTCACAAGATAAAATCGGGTCACCTCAGTATTTCTAATTAGGTAAATCTGCCCCTGATTGCGTCGGCGCGATATATACGCAACGTGAACCGTGCCGAATTCTTCGCCGTTTTCCTTCTTTAATACCAGGATATTGGGATCGTCCGTACGCTTAAACTGCCCGTCAACGCAGCTGCCGTCTTTGTCGACCAGTTGCCACCGATGGTTATCCTCTTCAAGAAAGGCCAGGGTTTCCAGACTCGCCTTGTCGTCCCGATAGTAACCGTCAATGGCAAACCCTTCGGAAGCGCATTCCTGCATATAGGACGTTTCTCGGCTTATAGCAAACAGCCCTGTAGCGCCCAGGAGCACAGCCAGGCAGACCACTGCAAGGGCTATCGAAATAGTACGGCGACCCATGTTAGCCCAGCCGATAGTTGCTTAACGGAGCGTGAAACATACCTGGAACCTCCGATATCAGGGGGACCGCCGCCAGCAGGCTGGTGACAACTATATGTTTCTGACATCAAACCATATGGCTGCCACTCGCGGAGGGGGCATCGGCGAACGGCGTGTTTTCATACTCCATTGGTCAAACCTAAGCGCGGCCCTACAGCTCGTACTTGTGCACGCGGTAGATATACTTTTCGGCTTCCATCTCGTAGGTGGTGATGGGCAGTCCATAGCGATCGTACTCGGCAAAGGTCTTGGCCATGCCCGATGCCACGAGCATGCTATTCGAATCGCCGACGCGCTGCACGCTACTTACGTAACCTGAGAACGGCACTGCGATCTGGTCCACAAGCTCGTAGGTGCGCGCGGTCTCGTCCACCGTAAAGATGCGCCCAAACGAATGCGTCCCCTTACTGTAGTCGGTCACCACCGCGGCGCCCAGCTGGCCCCAGTCGAACTTGGGATAGCGCTCGGTCGCACCAAAGTTGTTGTCGTATAGCAGCACCTGGTAGCGACCAGTCACTGCCGTGTCAGAACTCGGCAGATACGTCACGCTGTGCTGGCCTGCATTGAGCGAGAAATCGCCCTGGGCCTGCAGCAGCTTGTCCTCAAAGCCCGAGCCGGCCCATTGCCACTCCTTTCTATTTCTGGGTCCATCTTCTCACTGTTGGCGGCCGGAAATGATCCGTTTTCCTCCGACCCCGAGGGATCATTTTTAGTACTTGAAGAAGCCCTCGCCCGAGCTTTCGCCCAGCTTGCCTTCGTCGAGCATTTTCTTGAGGACGGACGCCATGGCCTTAAAGTTGTAGGGCATCATCATCTTTTTGAGCAGTGGGCTCACCAGGCCCGGCACCTTCTGATACTGCATGACGATGTTGTAGGCCGTCTGGATACCCACCGTGTCGAATACGCGGAACGGGCCCTTGGGAGCGCCGGTGCCACGCGTCCACGCGAGGTCGATGCTCTTGGGATCGCTCACGCCCGAGACGTACAGATCAAGGCCCGAAAGCAGCCACGGTACCAACATGGAGTTGAGCAGATAGCCGTTCTTTTCCTTGTTGACGGGCAACGCCAGCATACGGATGTCGTTGGCAAAGTCGACGAGTTCATCGAAGTAGCGCTTGTCGGTCTGGTCCTGTGCCATGACCTCGGTCATGTTGTTCTTCCAGATAGAGTTGGCAAAGTGCAGCGACAGGTACTTCTCGGGGCGGCCGGTGTACTTGGCAAAGGTACTCGGCAGCAGCGTGGAGGAATTGGTCACGACGACGGTCTTTTGCGGGAGAACCGGGGCGAGCTTCTTGTAGAAGTCAATCTTTGCCTGGGTGTCCTCAGCCATAGACTCGATGACCAAATCGGCGTCGGCCACTGCCTTTGCAAGATCGAGCTCCAGCTTGAGTGTGGAGTAGGCGCGCTCAACGGCGGCGAGTGCCACCTCTTTGTCGAAGGGCTTGCCGCTATCGGCGATACCGGAGCACCACTCGCCCGTGCCGTCCGCCATACCCTCGATTGCCGCGATGTACTCCTCGCGCACATGATCGATCTTGGGCTGGGTGCGGCCGATGCTGCCCTCGCTGCGCAGCCAAATCGTTACATCAAAGCCGCAGTAGGCAGCCTGAAAGGCAATCTGGCTTCCCAGCACGCCGCCGCCGGCGACGCAAACGGTCTTGTAGCTCATGGGACGGTCCTCTCTTACGTAATTCCATAGATGTGTATTTATTCAACCGTAAGGAGGCCGCGAGCCGGGGGCGGGTTCTATAAACGGACGGTATTTCGCGGCGAACGGCTACATTTGTTCATTAACTCTCGATTTTGAGGCCATTTTTTGGCGCTGCTGAACCGCTGTTTTCGGAAGTGCGGGGAAAATCGGGTTTCGCCGACCAGATCGGCTTTTTTGACAACAAAACCGCAGGTCGCGGGAGTCTAAAAAGGCGGTGTGCTCGGGAGGTTCGCGCTTTTCACCGCACTTCTGAAATACGAGCCCACGGAAGGCTGCAGCGAGATCATTTGCGCAACATATGTCCAGCAAAAACGGGTGGTAGCCGGTACGGCCACCACCCGTTTGTCTCATATCCAGCCCATAGCAGGCCAGCTACTTCTTAATACCGCGTCCCAGGCGCTCAGCGACCGACGCCACGGCGCTCTCATCGACCGAACCGCAGCTCACGCAGCCGTCGTGGGCACGCATCTGGCCGGTGACCTCGTCCATCGCGAGCGGCGCCACCTTCTCAAGCTTAAAGCCCTTGCCGGCGCGCATGTTTTCCTTGGCCACGCTGATCATGAGCTTAATACGGTTGAGCTGGTTGACCTCGGACGCACCAGGATCATAGTCCACCGCAACGATGTTGCTCTCGGGATGCTGGCGGCGCAGCTCCTTAATCACGGCCTTGCCCACCACGTGATTGGGCAGGCACGCGAAGGGCTGCGTGCAGATGATATTGGGTGCGCCATGATCGATCAGGTCGAGCATCTCGGCCGTGAGCAGCCAGCCCTCGCCCATGTTGTTGCACACCGAAAGCACCGTGCGGGCCTTGTCGGCCATGGTGCCGATGCGCTCGGGCGCCTCGAAGCGGCGGGACTTCTCGAGCATCTCCTCCACCGGCGTGCGCATCCAGTCCACGAGCTTGATGAGCGCCTGCATACCAGCGCGCGTGGTAGCGGAGCTTCCCAACTCGTCCTTCTGCAGCTCGGCGTTGCTCATGGAGTACAGGAAGAAGTCGAGCAGGCCCGGCACCACGGCCTCGCAGCCCTCGCGCTCGATCACATCGACCACGTGGTTGTTAGCTGTGGGGTGGAACTTGACCAAGATCTCACCGACCACGCCCACGCGCGGCTTGGTGCCCTCGCCCACGAGCGGCATGGTGTCGAACGCGCGGATGGCCTCACGCGCAAGCTTGGTGTAGTTGTGCCTGTTGAACTTGGGCGCCAGCTTGCGGGCGCGCGCCATGTACTCCTCGTAGAGCGCGTTGGCGGCGCCGGGCGTGGCCTCGTACGGGCGGCAACGATAGAGCATCTGCATCATCACGTCGCCAAAGAGCACCGCGTAGACTGCCTGCTTAAGCAGCGCCGGCGTAATCTTAAAGCCGGGGTTATCCTCGCCGAGCGCCACGGCCGAAAGCGAGATCACCGGGATCTCGGGGTGGCCGCTCTCGCGCAGGGCCTTGCGGATGAGTGCGATGTAGTTGGTGGCACGGCAGCCGCCGCCGGTCTGGCTGATAACCACGGCCGTCTTGGACAGGTCGTACCGGCCGCTCTCGATGGCCTCCATAATCTGGCCCGTTACCAGAATCGACGGGTAGCAAATGTCATTGTTCACATAGCGCAGGCCAGCCTCGACAGCGTCGTGATCGGTCGAGGGCAGCAGCTCCAAGTTGTAGCCAGCACCACGGAACACCTCTTTGACCAGGTCAAAGTGGATCGGCGCCATCTGCGGGCACAGGATGGTGTAGCCCTCCTCGCGCATCTGCTCGGTAAAGGGCACCTTGGGCCACGCGGTCGAAGCGCTCTCGCGCTGAGCCTCAAACGTGTACTTGCGGCTCGCGAACGCGGGGGCATCCGTAGAGGGCGCCACCGGCGCGGCATCGCCCTGCTCGTAGGCCTCGCCCGCGGCCGTGGCCTCGGCCAAGCGCTCGGCCTCCTGGTCCTTGAGCGCTGCCATGAGCGAGCGGATGCGGATGCGCGCGGCACCCAGGTTGGACACCTCGTCGATCTTGAGCACGGTGTAGATCTTGCCGCTGGCCTCCAGAATCTCCTGCACCTGGTCGGTGGTCAGAGCGTCCAGGCCGCAGCCGAAAGAGTTGAGCTGAATCAGGTCCAGGTCGTTGCGCATCGTCACAAAACGGGCGACGGCGTACAGGCGGCTGTGGTACATCCACTGGTCGACGACGCGAATCGGACGCTCGGGCTTCACCAGGTGCGCGAGCGAATCCTCGGTAAAGACCGCAAAGCCAAAGCTCGAGATAAGCTCAGGCAGGGCGTGGTTGATCTCGGGGTCGTTATGGTAAGGACGGCCGGCGAGTACGATGCCATGGCCGCCGTGGTCCTCGACCCACTTAAGGGCCTCCTCGCCCATGGTCTGGATATCCTCGTGGAAGCGCGCATCGGCCTCAAAAGCAGCGTTGACGGCGGCATCGACCTCGGAGCGTGTGATCTTTGGACCGCGCACGCGACCGCGACCGGCTTGCGCATCGGCCACGCGGTCGACGGCGAGCACCTGGTACAGGCGGCGCTTGAGCTCGGTCTTGTCGTGATAGGGCACAAACGGGTACAGGAACTCGATGTTCTGCTCGCGGATCTCATCGATGTTGAGCGCCAGCGCCGTGGGGTAACTCATGACGATGGGGCAGTTGTAGCAGTTACCGGCGGTCGGGTCCTCCTTGCGCTCCCAGCGCACGCACGGCATCCAAATGAAGTCGACGTCACGGTCAATAAGGTTCATCACATGGCCGTGGCTCATCTTTGCCGGGTAGCACACGCTCTCGGACGGCATGGACTCGATGCCCGCCTGGTAGGTCTTCTTGCTCGACTGGTCGGACAGCTGCACGCTAAAGCCCAGGCGTGTAAAGAACGCGTGCCAGAAGGGGTAGTTCTCGTACATGTTGAGTGCGCGCGGGATGCCGACGGTGCCGCGCGGGGCCTCGTCGGGACTCAGCACCTCGCGGTTAAACAGCAGCTCGTTTTTCTTTTTGAAGAGGTTGGGGGCCTCGGTCTTCTGCTTTTTGTGGCCGGCGCCCTTCTCGCAGCGGTTACCGGTAATGAAGCGCCTGCCGCCGCCAAAGTCGTTGACGGTAAGCTGGCAGTTGTTGGAGCAACGGCCGCAGCGGACGTGTTTTTGCGTCACGGTGAGGTGCGCGATGTCCTCGGCCGAAAGGATGGTCGAAGTGCCGTCGGCGCCGGCGCGATCGCGGGCGAGCAGGGCCGCACCATAGGCGCCCATGCAGCCGGCGATGTCGGGACGCACGGCGTGAACGCCAGTGAGCTGCTCAAACGCACGCAGCGTGGCATCGGACATAAAGGTGCCGCCCTGAACGATTACCTGGCTGCCGATCTCCTTGGGATCGCGCAGCTTAATGACCTTGAACAGAGCGTTCTTGATGACGGAATAGGACAGGCCGGCCGCGATGTCGCCCACCGTGGCGCCTTCCTTTTGCGCCTGCTTGACGCGCGAGTTCATAAAGACCGTGCAGCGGCTGCCCAGGTCGACGGGGGCCTTGGCATGGATGGCAGCATCGGCGAACGCGCGCACGTCCATGTTCATAGACACGGCGAAGCTCTCGATAAAGCTGCCGCAGCCCGACGAGCAAGCCTCGTTGAGCATGATGTGCTCGATGACGCCGTCCTTGACGCGCAGGCACTTCATGTCCTGTCCGCCAATGTCCAGAATGAACTCGACGCCGGGCAGGAACGCCTTGGCGCCGCGCAGGTGCGCGACGGTCTCGATCTCGCCGGAATCGGCCTTGAGGGCCTCAATGAGAAGCGCCTCACCGTAGCCCGTGGTGGTCACGTGGCCGATGGTACAGCCGGCAGGAATGTGGTTGTAGAAATCGGCCATGATGACCTTGGCCGTGCCCAGGATGTCGCCGTTGTTGTTGCCGTACCAGGTGTGCAGCAGCTGACCGTCCTCGCCCACGAGCGCGGCCTTCATGGTGGTGGAACCGGCGTCGATGCCGATGAACACGCGGCCGGTGTAGCCTTCGAGCTTGCCCTTGGGGACGACCTCGGTGTCGTGGCGGCCCTTGAACTCGGCAAAGTCCTCGTCGGTGGCAAAGAGCGGATCCAGACGCTCAACCTCGGCACCCTGCGTGTCACCCAGGGCATCGATGGCCCCGATGAGCTGCGGGAACGTGCTGAGCTTGTTGGACTCGTGCGCCATGGCGGCGCCGCTCGCCACAAACAGGTGAGCGTTTTGGGGCACGATACGGTGCTCCTCGTCCAGATTGAGCGTGAGGTAGAAGCGGTGGCGCAGCTCGGAGAGATACTGCAGCGGGCCGCCCAGGAAGGCGACGTTGCCGCGGATGGGACGGCCGCACGCCAGGCCCGAGATGGTCTGGGTCACGACAGCCTGGAAGATGGAGGCGGCCACGTCCTCGGGGCGGGCGCCCTCGTTGAGCAGCGGCTGCACGTCGGTCTTGGCAAAAACGCCGCAGCGGCTGGCGATGGGATAGATGGTGGTGGCGTTGGCCGCGAGCTCGTTGAGGCCGCTGGCGTCGGTGTGCAGCAGGGTTGCCATCTGGTCGATGAACGCACCCGTGCCGCCGGCGCAGGTGCCGTTCATGCGCTGCTCGATGCCGTTATCGAAGTAGATGATCTTGGCGTCCTCGCCGCCCAGCTCGATGACGGCATCGGTGTCCGGAATGTAGGTGTTCACCGCGGCGGCGGTGGCGTACACTTCCTGGACGAAGTCCAGGCCGGCAGCCTTGGCCACCCCCAGGCCGGCGGAGCCGGTGATGACCAGCTTGACCCGCTGGCCGCTGAGCTGGCCCGAGATGGACTTCAGGGTCTCACAGGCCCGCTCCCGGGTCTTGGAGTAGTGCCGCTCATAGGAGCGGAACAGCAGCTTGTTCTGTTCATCCAGCACCACCACTTTCACCGTGGTGGAGCCGATGTCGATACCGATGCGCAGACTCATAAATCAAGAAACTCCTACTGTTGGGACGCCATAAGGACCCAAAATAATCACTTCTAATGATAGTGCAGGCGCAAAAACTTTACAACAATCTTAACGGATTCTTAACGGCTGAAAACGCAGGAAATACGACTTTTTTATGCCGGAAATCCGTCAATTTGACAACAGGGGGAAAATATGCCGCCTCCCACAGGCACAAGGGCCGGGGGGAGGCGGACGGGGTGGCGTCAGGATATCTTTACGCCCACACAAGAGGCGCGAGGCCAGGAGACGGTGGCTGTCAAGCGGCCCGATCCCGATCCTCCTGCCGGTCACTGATCTGCACCAGAGCGTGGCACATTTCCCTGCTGGACAGGGAGAGACGGCCCAGCTCCCCACCGCCTTCGCCGCAGAAGATCAGGCAGGAGTCATAGTACAGCTCCGC
>CAJMRN010000083.1 GCA_905215815.1 uncultured bacterium
GGACGCCGCCCTCTCAAGGCGGAGATCACCAGTTCGAATCTGGTACGGGCTACCAAGTTTTAGATACCCGGCCTTTCGTGAGAAGGTCGGGTTTTTTATTGCATGCGGGCTGGTCTGTTAATCCCATTTGCCTCATGGCTTTACGTTTTGCTCATCTACCATACGGGTACAATAGGCCAGATACTTTGACGGTCAGAAGGAGCCTCATGACGGAGTCCTCTCAGCATAGCCCAAAGCCCCAGGTCGAGGTTTCTGGCGGCGATGACAACAAGAGCGCGCGTCGCGGCGCCATCTTCATTGGCGTTGTGCTGATCGGCTACATCGTCTATCTGGTCGTGACCGGGCAGATGGGGCAGTTTTGGGCCGCTATGTCCAGCGTTCAGATACCCTGGCTCTTCGCTGCATGCTTTTGTATGTTTCTGTATCTTGTTTTTGGCATCGTGGCGTACGCGATCGCCGTTTGGCTCGACCCCGATTCGCCCGTCGGCATCCGCGACCTCATTTCGGTCGAGGCGAGCGGCATCTTCTTTGGCAACCTGACGCCTATGATGATGGGCTCTACGCCTGCCCAGATTTACCGCCTGACCAAAGCCGGCCAAAACGTAGGCGAGGCGGGTGCCACGCAGTTCACGCGCTTTATCGTGTACCAATTTGGTTTGGTGGCATGGGGCGCCATTCTGCTGCTCGCCCGTATGCCGTTTTTCGCCGAGCGTTATGGCGACATGACGCTGCTGTGCGTCTTTAGTTTTGGCGGCCACTGTTGCATTCTGCTCGGCATCTTTGCCGTGGCGTTGATGCCCAAGACCGTCACGCGCGTCGCTCATTGCATCATCAATTGGCTCGAGCGCGTGGGTGTCTCGGCCACGAAGATCGAGGGCTGGCGCACCTTTGTCGATGGCGAGATCTATTCGTTCTCCGAGAAATTCAAACTCTCCGCCGGCCATTTTTCGTCTATGCTGCTCACAGTTGTCATCACCATGCTGCAGCTGGCATTTTTCTACCTGGTTCCGTACTTTTTGATGCTCTCCTTTGGCCACCACGAAGTCGACTTTTTCTCGGTCATGGCTGCGAGCGCCTTTGTCCAGCTGCTGAGCTCCGCCGTTCCGCTGCCCGGCGGCACCGGTGGCGCCGAGGGCGGCTTCGCACTGTTTTTGGGTCACTTTTTTGGCACGGCATCGACTGCCGGCTATCTGCTGTGGCGTCTGATCACCTTTATCGCGCCGACCATTTTGGCCGCCCCGCTGCTGGGCCTTAAGAGCGCTCATAACGAGAGTATCCATGCGCGCTGGGACCGTGTGATGCGAAAGCTTGGACGCACACCTCAGACGTCCTCTACGCCCGTTAAGGCGCATCCTGCGTGCCAGGTTACCGTGGACCCCAATCAGCGTGCTCAAAAGGCTGCTGTGGCCTCTAAGCCGGCTCGCAAGACCTACGTTCGCCAGACTGGCGACGGCATCCGCGTTTCCCCTGCGGCGCTCAATAAAAAGAAGCGGCCCTAGGATTCAGCGTGCGAGTCGTGCGTTCTTGATGATGCTCGTCATCGCGATTAGAGATGTAAGATAATCCTCTTACGTTGATTATCTCCCACTTGTACATGAGCTATGGGTGGGCAGTTGACATGAAGGGGACACGTCTATGGCTACCACCAAACCGCGCCTTGACCGTCGTATCGTCCGCAGCCGCAATGCGATTCTTTCGGCGTTTGAGCGACTGCTCATGGAAAAGCCTCTGGCTGATATTACGGTGAGCGCCATCGCGCGCGAGGCAAATGTGGACCGCAAGACCTTCTACGTGCACTTTGGTACGGTCGATGGCTTGCTCGATGCCATTGCCGTCGATGTGGTCCAGATGATCGTCGATTCGGTCGAGAAGACGCTTTCCTCCATGGGTGGCGACACCAACGAGCGTGCACTCGGCGCTGCGGCGTCCTTTTTCAAGACCGTTAACGAGGCGCTGTGCAACAACCTGGTGCTTAATCGCCAGTTGATTGAAAATATTCCGCTCGACGACTTTATGGCTCGCCTGCGCGTGCCGCTCGAGCACGAGATTGCCGAGCGTGACCTGCTGCCCGAGGGCCTAAAGGACGAAATGTTCGATTACTACCTGGCGTTTTTGCTGTCCGGCATTATCGGCATCTATCGCACGTGGGCGTTGTCGGACGGCTCGGTTCCCATCGAGCGTGTCTCGGCTGTCGCCAACGACCTGACTCTTAATGGCCTGTCGAGCCTGGAATCTAAGCTCGGATAGCTTAGCCTGCATCATTGGCAACAATTTGGGCCCGTGACCTTGCGAAGTAACGCAGGTCCGGGCCCAAATTGTTGCGCGCGTAAGGTCACGGCTTACTGATAGCGCAGGCACTCGACTGGATCGAGCTTTGCGGCGCGGCGAGCGGGGTAGAAGCCAAAGATCACGCCGATGCCAACCGATACGGCAAACGCGATCAACACGGTCGTAATGGAGAAGCTCGGCGTAATCGTCCCAGTGGCTCCAAACTCGCTCATAATGCCCGAGTTGGCGGCAAAGAACGTGAGTCCCCAGGCCAGCAGATAGCCAATCACGACACCTAGAATGCCGCCGGTGATGCACAGCGCCGAGGATTCGGCCAAAAACTGGGCGGTGATATCACGTCGGCTTGCGCCCAGAGCGCGGCGAATACCGATCTCGCGGATGCGCTCGGTCACGTTGGTGAGCATCATGTTCATAATGCCGATTCCGCCCACGATCAGCGAAATGCCGGCAACCGCGCCCATGATGAGCGAGAAGGCGCCCATAAAGGAGTTGAGGGCATCGATAGCGCTTTTCATGGAGCTTGCCGTCACGCTTTCGTACTCGTCGTCCTCCGAGATGCCCTTCATGTTGCGCACCTTGGACTCGATCGTCTTGCAGAGCTCATCCATGTCCGTGCCCTCGGCGGCGAGTGCCGTCACGCTGGGAAATGACGGATTGTCATCGCCATAGAGCTCGGCGATCGTTTCTCGTGGCATGTACAGGCTCAGCGAGCCCATGGAGTCGTTGCCGCCGTCGATGACGCCAATGATCTGCACGTCTCCGCTTGAAACCTTGATGGTCTTGCCAATCGCGTCCTGTTCGTTGCCGTAAAGTTGATCGGCGCCGCCGCGGCCGATGAGCGCCACGCGCGCGCCGGATTTGGACTCGATGTCGCTATAGGTGCGACCGGCGACGATCTTGCTGGCGCCCACGGCGTCGAGCATGTCGCTATCGACACCCTGGGCCATGACGGTATAGCTTTTATCTCCAACTTTGTACTCTGAATAGGCGCTGTCGACGATGCCGATCTGCTCA
Source organism: uncultured bacterium (assembly GCA_905215815.1). Lineage (GTDB taxonomy): Bacteria > Actinomycetota > Coriobacteriia > Coriobacteriales > Coriobacteriaceae > Collinsella. Next base: position 3,304 of record CAJMRN010000083.1, read on the forward strand.
ATTTGCGGCACCATTTTTCGTAGCTTCTCGACGTCCGAATCGGTGAGCTCTTGGGACGAGTAGACCTGCACCATGCGGGCCGCGTTGAGGCCCAAGCTGTTGACCAAGCTGTTTTGGATGCCGCCGATGAGCGAGGTCATGGCTATGACCGAGGCGATGCCAATGACGATGCCCAGGATGGTGAGCAGACTACGTCCCTTGTTGGCCTCGAGCGAGTGCAGGGCTTCTTGGACAAGATCACGGGCGCTCATGCCTCTGCTCCTTTCGGCGGTGTAGAAGGTGCGCAAATCGCGGGTAGCTCGTTGACGGCGCAACGTAGATTGTTCGGTGCATGCGCGATATATGCGCCGTCATGGATACGTCCGTCGCGAATGGTTACGGCCCGGTCGGCCTCGGCGGCAATGCCCGGGTCGTGCGTGATGAGTACGATGGTCTTGCCTCGTTCTTGGAGCTTATGGAAGGTTTCCATGACGAGTGCCCCGGTTGCCGAGTCTAGGTTTCCCGTGGGTTCGTCGGCCAAGATGATGGGCGGATCGTTGACGAGTGCGCGCGCGATGGCGACGCGTTGCATCTGTCCGCCCGAGAGTTCTGATATGCGGTGGTCCCAATGGTCGACCGGAAGCGTGACAGCTTGCAGTGCGTGTACGGCGCGCATCTCGCGCTGGTTGCGCGGCACATTGGTGTAGGACAGCGGCAGCATGACGTTTTCGATAACCGAAAGACGCGGCAGTAGGTTGAAGCTCTGAAAAACAAAGCCGATGCTCAGCGCGCGCACCTCGGTGAGCTCATCATCGTCGAGTTCGGCCACGTTGAGCCCCTGCAGGTAATAGTCGCCCGCCGTCGGTTTGTCCAAGCAACCCAGGATGTTCATGAGCGTCGACTTGCCCGAGCCCGAGGGGCCGGTGATGGCGACGAACTCACCGGGGACTACCGCCAGGCTCACGTTGTGCAGGATGTGGGCGCAACCGGCTTCGCTCTCAAAGATGCGGTGCACGTTGCGGATGTCGATGACGGGGCGCATTACATGCCCTCGTCGGCAGGCATGCCGTCGCCGCCGTCTGCCGTCATGCCCGCGCCGGTATCCATAACGATAGTATCGCCATCGCGCAGCTTGGTAACCGGCACGTCGGGGTTGATCTCGTTGCCCTGGTCGTCGCGCTTGACCTGCGTCTTGCCTACTACGGCGTCGTTGTCGTTTTGCGTCACAACGGTCACCTTCACGCGGCGCGTTTCCTTGCCTTCGTCATCGGTGGCAAGATTGACGTAATAGTGCTCGCCGTCCTCGGTCATCAGCGCCATGGTGGGCACCATGACCACCTCATCAAGCTGTTCGGTCACCACCGAGACCTCGGCGGTCATACCGGGCTTAAGGCGGCTGTCGGGTGCCTCGATGAGGATGTCGACGTTAAAGGTCACGCTGCTGCCGCCGCCGTTGGCGGCGTCGGAGTTTGCCACCGACGCGATAGCCGTGACGGTGCCCTGACTCACGATATCGGGAAACGCGGGATAGGTAACGTTGGCGCTCTGGCCTACGGCGATCTTGGCGATGTCCTTTTCGCCCACCTGAACCGTCACCTTCATCTTGGAGAGGTCGGCGATCTGCATGCACTGCTTGCCGCCGCTCGTGTCGCCTTCGCCCATGACCATGCCTCCGGTCACCGTGGCGCCCACTTTGGCGTTGAGCTCAACGATGCTACCCGAGCTGGGGGCCTTTACGGTGCGTTCGGCCGCCTTGGCGTTTGCCTGGTCCAGGGTTGCCTGGGCCGAGGCGAGATTGCGCTGGGCGCTCGAGACAGCGCTGGCGTCGGCGGTTGCATCCGTCGGGGGGGTCGCTCCGTCGGCATCCAGCGTCGGTGCTGCCTGTGCGGCGGCGAGCGCCGCCTGCGCGTTTTTCAGGTCTTCCTGGGCGGCCGTGACCGCGCGCTTCGCCTCGGCAACGGCGTTATCGAGCTCATCGTTTTTGATCGTCATGAGCACGTCGCCCTCGTTGACGTTCTGACCGGCCTGCACGTTGATCTGTGCCACCGTTCCGTCGACAGAAGGGGAGACGACCGAGGCCGAAATAGGCTTGAGCTGCCCTTTTGCCTCGACGGTCGTGGTAAAGGTGCCCTCCATGACCATGTCGGTAACAGGTCCGTCCGCAGATTGCGGCTGCGAGTTAAGGATAACGCTCGCGATAATGGCTATTAGGATAATGCCGCCCACGATGCCGGCCGTAATTCCGCGGCGGACGAGCTTTTTGTGTCGCCGTTCGGCACGCTTGGTCTTGAGCTTTGCGTAGGCCTCATCGTCGGATATCCCGGCGTTACCTTGCTTGATGTCGTTTTGCTGTGCCGTGGGGGCGCTTGTGATAACCGGCAGGGTTTCGGTGGCGCCTTCCGGCGCATGCCCGGTATCGTCGGGGCCCGGAGTGATGGTGGGGACTTTTGTCATAGCGTCTCCTTTATAGAACATACCGCGATAAGTATATACGCCCGCCGGTTGGGGCGGGCGTATGGGCATGTTTCTTTCAGCATTGAAAGGTAGATGGCGTTGGACTTTATTGTGTCGCGTGTGATGCGCTATGAGTGCACGACCACGCACAGACCGACTTTGATGCACTCGTGCAGCGCTTTCGCATCGCTCGGCCGCAAATTAATGCAGCCGTGGCTGCCGCACCACTTGTAGGAGTTGGGGTTATCAAAACTTGCATCGTTCTGCCAGGAGGCATCATGGAGACCCACCATGTTGCCCTCAAAGGGCATCCAGTAGTCGACCTTGGATTCGTATTCTGGCTCGCCGGTTTCGGGGTCCTTTTTGCCGATAAGCGTTGTTCCGCCACTGTTGCTGTTGATCTGCCATACGCCTTCGGGTGTGGCATGCTCACCCGGCAGTCCCGAGATGAAGTGTGCTTCCCAGACGATGGAACCATTTTCGTCATAGTAGCGGGCATATTGTTCGGAAAGATCGACGTCGATGTAGGCCTTCCAGTCGGGTTCGCCCTTTGCGGTGAAGGTATCAGCCTTCTTGGAATACGAAATTTCGATGTCGCCCGTCTGCTTGTTGTTTATGGCGTCTCCTACCTGCTTGGCGAGCGTTTTGCTGTCAATGGACCAGCCAAAGTCGCCGCCCTCGACGGCGCACTCCTTACCGTCGGCTCGTGTCCACCAGCGCGTGGTTCCTACGGTGTTAAAGCTGTTGGCGAGCTCTGCGGCCCAGCTACTGATCTGTGAGGTATCGAGCGTGGGATTGGCCGGATCAGCAAAGCTGATCCACTGCAGCACTGAGCTGCCGTCGACCTTGCCGACTTCATCGCCGTTAAGCTTGAGGCTCACGTTGACGCCCAGGAAGTTGTTGGCTGCATCGCATGCGGCTTGAATCTGGTCGTTGGTGAGCGTGCCGTTGAGGGGCTCGTAGGCGTCGTTGCCGATCTTGGTGATATCGACGGATTCGGCCAGCGATGCGAGCTCAAGCTCGGCATATTTGATCACGTGCTTGCGGCTGAGCTTTTCGTTGGAGCGGGCCTTCTCCACGGTGAACTTGCCAGCTTGCTCGTCATAGGAGCTCGAGGCCTCAAAGGTGCCGGAACGACCTTCGTTAAAGGCATCGATGGCGGCGCCCAGGTCCTCTTCGAACTGCTTTTGATCAAAGGCATCGGAGAGCATGGACAGGTCGACATCTTGATCGAGGTTGACCTCATTGTTGGCGACGGTTGTCTTGGCCTTGCCGCTTAACGACTCGACAAGGCAGGCCGGCCACATAAAGGCTTCGTTGTGACTGATAATCTCTTTTGCGGCTGTTTCGCCGTCGACGATGGGCTCATCGGATTTGGGCTGGTAGGTCCAGCTAAAGTCGTCGCCCGACACGGTGAGCTTGTAGTGCTTCCATGCCGAGTTAACCTTAGTGGCGGCTGACGAAGCGTTTGAGAACGAGATGTCCACGCCGGCAATCGTGGTGTTGGGGTATGCGACCTGCGAGAACGCCAAGACGCCTACGATGTAGACAATGGCGACGAGGCCCAAGACCACAAAGAGGGTCGTCTTTCCGCCGAGCTTATTGCTGCCGCCCGATTTTTGGGTGTTGTTGTGATTGGCACGTGGGTGGGAGGTCGCCTGCCTGCGCGTGTTGCTGTTTACATCGTGCGGTTGGCGTCGTTGATGCTGCTGATGCTGCTGACCCGGGCGCTGGGAGGCGTTTGACGCACCGCGCTGCCTGCTGTGGTTCGGTGCAATCGGATGCGGCGACTGGACACCACCGGCATGCCTGCTGGGCTGTTGCGGATCGGGAATCAGTTGGCTGCGGTCGATTTGCGACATCGTATATATTTCCTTCGAGTTTCGCCTTGCGGCTCATCGTGTTTTGTCTGGGCTTGAATTATAGCGATTACGCAGTTGCTTGTGTTACGAAAACGGTGGCGATAAGGAACAGGTGGGACATATGTCCCACCTATCGTTCGCTTTTGCTCGCTATCCGCATATTCCGCATTTTTCGCACGCCGAGAGTGCTGCCGGAGCCTGTGCGATGCCGCCCTTGGCCGTCTCGCGCAACGTGGCAGGCAGAGCGTGGCCCACCGAGAGCATTACGTGTGCCATCTGGTCAAACGGTACCAGGCTCTTGATGCCGGCGAGGGCGAGTTGCGCCGAGCTAAAGGCCGCGGCCACGCCGATGGCGTTGCGGTTTTGGCAGGGAACCTCGACAAGGCCGCCGACGGGGTCGCAAACGAGGCCCAGTAGGTTGCTCAGCGCGATGGAGCTGGCATCGAGCGCCTGCTCCGGCGTGCCTCCCAGCATCTGGACCAGTGCGGCGGCGGCCATGGCGGCAGCGCTTCCAACCTCGGCCTGGCATCCTCCCTCGGCACCGGCGACGCAGGCGCTCGTGGTGAGGTTGAGGCCGATGGCGGCGGCACAGTAGAGGGCGTCCATGACCTGCTCGTCATCGAGCTGCAGGTGGTTGGCCAGCGCCAGCACGCAGCCGGGGACGACGCCCGCGGAGCCTGCCGTGGGGGCGGCGACGATCACGCCCATGGTGGCGGAGCGCTCCAGCACGGCCATGGCGCGTGGTACGGCTT
>CAJMRN010000084.1 GCA_905215815.1 uncultured bacterium
CCTCTGGCGCTCATAGTTCTGCTCACGGCGGCGCTCCGCATCCTCGCGCTTGGCGACATCGCGAAACACGCGGCCCGAGCTCGCGCGCACGGTCTCAAGGTCCAAACCCAACAGGTCGGCAATCTGGATAAAGTACGTATCGATCATGTAGCTATCGCGCAGCGGATAGATGAGCGTCAGTGCATCCTCGAGCGCCTTGGCACGACCGCCCGGCGTGGTAATGTCGCTCGACTCCTGCAGTGAGCGGTACACAAAGTCCATGAGGGGCTCGGCGGCATCGATGCGCGCCTGCAGAGCCTCGCCACCATGCGCGGTGATGAACTCCATGGGGTCGTTGCCGTCGGGAAGCACCACGCAGCGCAGGTCCATCGAATCCTGCTCGATAAACTGAATCGCGCGGCGTGCGGCCTTTTGACCGGCGGCGTCGCCATCGAACATATATACAATGCGCTTGGCAAAGCGGGTGAGCGTCTTTACATGATGTTCCGTCAGCGCCGTGCCCAGCGTGGCGACGACGTTTTTAATCCCCGCCTCCCAGCAGGCGATACAGTCGGTATATCCCTCCACCACGATGGCGGTATCCTGCGCGACGATAAACTCCTTGGCCCAGTTAAAGCCATAGAGGTTTCGCTTTTTATGGAACACGCTCGTCTCGGCGGTGTTGAGGTACTTAGGCTGGCCGTCGCCCATAATGCGCCCGCCAAAGGCGATGTTATGACCCTGCTCGTCAAAAATGGGAAACATCACGCGGTCGTAAAAACGGTCGGCAAGCTGCCCGCGACCACGGCTCACGGCCACATTGGCGTCGATCATCTCCTGCGGGGTAAAGCCCGCCTGCGACAGATGCGACACCAGCGCATTGCGACCCGGTGCAAAGCCCAGGCAGTAGCGGCGGCAGACATCGCCGCCCATACCGCGACTGGCGAAGTACTCGCGCGGACGGCTGTCCTTACCGCGCATAAGCATGGTGTGATAGAACTGGGCGGTTTCCGCACATAGGTCGTAGATGCGGGCGCGCTTGGTGCCGCGCTCGCGATAAGCGCCGGTATCGTGCAGTTCAATGCCGGCACGGTCGGCCAGGTAGCGAATCGACTCGGGAAAGCTCAGGTTCTCGCGCTTCATGATGTAAGTGAAGACGTCGCCGCCCTCGCCACAGCCAAAGCAGTGCCACACCTGCGTGGCAGGGATAATGTGAAACGACGGGGTCTTTTCGCCATGGAAGGGGCAGCAACCCCAAAACTCATGGCCGCGGAGCTTGAGCTCAACCGTTTCCTGCACGATGGCAACCAGATCGGACGCAGCGCGTACCTGGTCTTTTTCCTCATCGCTAATCACAGATGCTCACCCCCTGCTCGCCCAAATGATGACGGATATCGTCAATGTTACCCTCAACGGTCGCGATAAGCTCGTCCAGCGAATCGAACACGCGCGACGGGCGCAGCCAGCGCGTAAACGCCAGCGACACCGAGGCGCCGTACAGGTCGCCCGCATACCCGATCAAGTTGGCCTCGAGATGAGCCGAGGCAGCATCGTCGGCATACGTCGGCGGCAAGCCCACATTGACGGCAGCAGGCCACACGGTATCGTCGACCAGCACAAGGCCCTCGTAGACGCCATCGGCAGGAACCTGGATGCCCTCGGGCACCTGGATGTTTGCCGTGGGAAAACCCATGTCGGAGCCCTGGTGACGACCGCCGGCAACAACACCTCGCAGCATGTACGGGCGGCCGAGCAGCTCGGCGGCAAGCTCAACATGTCCCCGGCGAAGCTCCTGGCGAATACGGGTGGCGCAGACCGTCTGTCCATCGACGCACAGCAACTCGTGGCCATAGACGTCAACGCCGCGCTGGGCACCCCATGCCTGCATCTCGGCAACGCCCGAGGCGCCGCCGCGACCCAACCTAAAGTCGCTACCCACGCGAATTGAGCGGATATCGACGACGCGCGACAGCAGCTCAAGAAAGCCCACGTGGTCGAGTGCCGCCACTGCAGGCGTAAAGGGAACGGCCACGACCGCATCGACCCCGGTGAGAGCCAGGGCACGCAGACGGTCGTCCGTCGTCATCAGTTTTTGAGCGGGCGAGGGGCTCACCACCACGTCCGGGTCGGGGTCGAAAGTAACCAAGACCGCCTTGCAGCCGTGGGCGCGTGCATCGCGAACGACCGCGTCGATCAGTTCGCGATGCCCCCTATGCACGCCATCGAACACGCCGATGGCGATCGACGCGGCGCCCAGGCACGCGCAATCATCAAATGCATCGGCGGCGACGATGCGGGCCTCATCCGACTCGCCCGCGAAAAAAATACGCGCGAGCTCGTGGGAGGTCAGCATCATCGAACACCGCCAATCGCCTGCGGAAAGACGTGCTCCATTACAAAGCGACCACCCTCGATACTGGCGAGCGCCTTGAGCCCGCCATCGAGCACCAGCGCAAACGGCGCCTTCGATACATCGAAGCCCGCAAGCGCGCGCTCAATAGGAATACGACGTCCGCACAGCAGATCGTCGGCAAGGTCGCCCGGCAAGTCGACGCGCGTGGCACCCAGTGCCGCAATGGGATCCAGGGCAAAACCGTCAGCGGACTCGGCAGAAAGCTCCTCGACCGTATGACAGGCGCCAATGGAAACAACGCCGGAGGCCGTACGGCGCAGCGCGGAAATGTGCGCCGCGTTGTCGCAGGCACGACCCAGGTCGCGAGCGAGCGCACGGATATAGGTGCCCTTGCTCACCGAAAACGCCACGGTCCAAACGCAAGCGTCGGCATCCCCGCTCACGGCAATCAGATCGGCGGAGTATACCTCGACCGGACGCGGGGGCAGCGACACGGCATTGCCCTCGCGCGCAGCCTTATAGGCGCGCACGCCGTTGACCGAAATGGCCGAAAACGCCGGCGGCACCTGCATCTGCGGGCCCAACATGGCACACAGACGCTCGCGAGCATAGGCCGGATCGCGCAGGTCGGCGGCAATGGGCACCGGGCGGACGGCCTCGCCCTCCGTATCATCGGTATTGGTCTCGACGCCAAACGAGATGTCGGCGACGTAGCTTTTGGTATCGAGCGTGAGCATGCCCAGCAGACGCGTTGCCTGGCCCACGCCCACCACCATGACACCCGATGCCATGGGGTCAAGCGTTCCGGCATGACCGACGCGCCGCTCATGGAGGGCGCGTCGGCATTGCGAAACCACGTCATGGGACGTGCAGCCCACCGGCTTATCGACAGCGAGCAGCATATTAAGTTGAGAAGGTGTACGACGAGCCATGTACCATCCAAAAAGTTAGAGCTCGACGGTCACCGAAGCGGGATCCTCCCCTACCAGCTCGGCCAGCATGGGGAGTGCCACGGTGAGCGTCTCGGAAATCGTTCCGGCGTTGGTAAAGCCGGCGGCAGCGTGGTGCCCACCTCCGCCAAAGTTGGCCGCAATCTCGGAAACATCAAGATCGCCCTTGGAGCGCAGGTTGCCGCGCACCTTGGTATCGCCCTCGATGCCCTTAAGGAACAGACAGACCTCGACGCCCATCACCGCGCGCACCACATCGACCAGGCCGTCGCACTCATCAGAGGTGACGCCGCATTCCTTAAGGTCACTTTCGTATGCGTAGCTATACGCCACGCGCCCGTGCGCGACCGTTTTGATGCGACCCATGACGATGGACTTGAGGTGCAAGAACTCGACGCGTTGGCTCTGGTAGACCTCGAGCGCGACGCGCGCCGGATCGGCACCGTGCGCCACCAGACGCGAAGCGGCATGAAACGCTGCGGCATCGGCGTTCTGATACTGAAAACGACCGGTGTCGGTGACCAGGCCGCACAGCAGGCAGGTCGCGATGCTGTCACTTGCGGTAATGCCGCAATCGGCCAAAAAGCGGTCGATGATCATGGCGCAAGCAGCAGCATTGACACACCTGAGGCTGACCTCGGCAAACTCCTCGCGCGCCGGGTGATGGTCAAAGCACGCCACGTGAGCCGAGCGACGCAACACCTCGGCGGAATTATTGAGGCGCTCGACGACCGGCACGTCTACCGAAATGAACAGGTCCGGGTTGCCGGTGTAGGCAGATGCCGGCACCAGCAGATCGGCGCCCTCCATAAAACGGTAGATGCGCGGAACGGGATCGTCGTCTGCCAGCAGCAGGGCGATGTCCTTGTCGGGGAACACCTTCATAAGCGAAAGGCCCAGGCCCAACACGGAGCCCAGGGCATCGCCATCGGGAGAGGTGTGACCCGAGATCGCAATGGAGGACGCACCCTCGATGAGCTCGAGGATGCGTCGTTTAATATCTGCAGACTCGCACGAGGCGAGATCGGCGGAATTAGTCATCTAAAGCTGCCTCCTGGGCGGCATCCACTATGGGGTAGCCGTCCTCGTCCTTTTCGATCGCAAGCGTGGCCGGAACGTTCTCCAGCGCACGCGTGATGCGCTCGGCCTCATCGGTCGAGCGATCGATACGAAAATCGAGCTCGGGCGTGACGCGCCAATCAAGCGAGCGAGCCAACAGACTGCGGATGCGGCCCTTGGCGCTGGCGAGCGCCTCCATGACCTCATCGTAGCGGCTCGCATCGCACGACACGTACACGCGCGCGAACGAACGGTCCACCGCGACCTCGACCGCGGTCAGGGTGACCAGGTCGAGTCGCGGATCGGAAACCTCAAAGAGCAGGATATAACCGAGCTTCTCGCGGAGCTGCTCGCCCAAACGGCGGGTTGCCTGCGTTTGCTTCATAGCGCTACCCCCTACTCGGTACGGGCAACCTGGTCGATGCGGTAACCCTCGATCTGGTCGCCGGGCTTGATGTCCTGGAAGTTCTCCAGGCCAATGCCGCCCTCGGAACCGCTCTTGAGGCTCTTGGCCTCGTCCTTGTAGTGGCGCATCGAGGCAATCTTGCCGTTGAAGACCACAATGCCGTCACGCACCAGGCGCACAGAATCGGTCGCGGCGATCTCGCCCTCCTCGACGCGGACACCGGCGGCGATGCCGACTTTGGGCACCTTGAAGGTGTCCAGGACAGTCGCGGTACCCGTGGAGACCTCGACCTCGGTGGGCTTGAGCATGCCGATGCGGGCAGCGTCGAGCTCCTCGAGGCACTTGTAGATAACGTCGTAGCAACGGATCTCGACGCCCTCGCGCTCGGCGGCGGAGCGGGCCTTGCCGTCGGGACGCACGCCAAAGCCGATGATGATGGCGTTGGAGGCGTCGGCCAGGACGACGTCGGTCTCGTTGATGGCACCAACGGCGGAGTGGATCGTGTTGATGCGCACCTCGGACTGATCCATCTTGTCGAGCGAGTCCTGAAGGGCCTCGATGGAACCCTGGACGTCGGCCTTGATGATCAGGTTGAGTTCCTTGACCTCGGCGTCGGCGATCGTCTCGAAGAGGTTCTCGAGCGTGACGTGCTTCACGCGGCTCTGCTCCTCGATACGGGCCTTGAGCGAGCGCTCGTCAGCCAGGGCGCGAGCCTCGCGCTCGTCCTCGAACACGCGGAACTCGTCGCCGGCGTTGGGCACGGACTGCAGGCCCAAGATCTCGACGGCGTCGGAGGGACCGGCCTCGGTGACGGCGTTGCCCTTGGGATCGAGCATGGCACGAACGCGACCATAGGTAAGGCCAGCGACCAGCGTATCGCCCACGTGCAGGGTACCGCGGGTCACCAGCACGGTAGCGACCGAGCCGCGGCCCTTGTCGAGCTTGGCCTCGAGGACGTTACCGGAGGCAAAGGTATCCGGGTTGGCCTTGAGCTCGAGCACGTCGGCCTGAAGCAGCACGGTCTCGAGCAGGTCGTCGATACCGATCTTCTGCTTGGCCGAGATGTTGACGAACATGTTCTGTCCGCCCCACTCCTCGGGGATGATGCCGTACTCGGTGAGCTCCTGGCGCACGCGGTCGGGGTTAGCGCCCGGCTTATCGATCTTGTTGACGGCGACGACGATGGGTACGCCGGCGGCCTTGGCGTGGTTGATCGACTCGATGGTCTGAGGCATGACGCCGTCGTCGGCGGCCACGATCAGAATGACGATGTCGGTCACCTTGGCGCCGCGGGCACGCATGGCCGTAAAGGTGGCGTGGCCCGGGGTATCGATGAAGGTGATCTTGCGGTCGTTGATCATGACCTGCGAAGCGCCGATGGCCTGGGTAATGCCGCCCGCCTCGCCGGCAGCGACGCCGGTGTGACGGATGGCGTCGAGCAGGCTCGTCTTGCCGTGGTCGACGTGACCCATGACGGTGACGACCGGGGCGCGGGGCTTAAGGTCGGCGGGATCGTCGTAGAACGAGAAGGTATTCTCCTCCTCGGGGGTGATGATCTTGATCTGACGGCCAAGGTCGTCGGCAACGAGCTCGACGAGGTCGTCGGACATGGACTGCGTCATGGTGAGCGGCGTGCCCAGCAGGAACAGGCGCTTGATGATGTCATTGGCCGGAACGTCGAGCGCCTCGGCGAGCTCCTGGACGGTAACGCCCTGGGAGACCTTGATGGCGTCGAGCTCCTCGGGGTTCACGCCCTGGGCCAGCGCCTCCTCAATCTTGCGCTCCTCCTGAGCCTTAGCAGCCTCGCGCTCGCGCTTCTCCTTGCGCTTCTTACGGCGACCGGTCGACTCGCGAGAGGCCTCCTCGACGGCGGCGCGAGCCTCCTCGAGCACCTTCTCGCGGCTGTACTCCTCGGCCTCACGAGCCATGCGGCTGTAGTGGTCCTCATCGTTGCCGTGACCGCCCTTGCGCTTCTTGCCCTTACCCTGCTTATCGGGGTTGGGGAAGTCCATGCCGGCAGCGACGTTGTTGCTGGCGTTGGTGCGATGGCTGTGCGGACGGCTCTCGGAGGCATTGCGATCGGAGTTGTTGTCGGAGGCGTTGCGATCGTTACGACGGCCACCGCGACGGTCGTTGTTGCCGCCACGACGGTTGCCGCGCTCGGAGGCGCGCTCAGCCTTGGCCTTCTCCTCGGCGTCCTTCTTCTCCTTGAGCACGGTCTCCTGTGCGGCGATCTGGTCGAGCAGCGAGCGGAAGCGCGAACCGGAGTCGGAAGCGGGGACGGCGCGGCGCTGGGCCTCGCGGGCAGCCTCCTCCTTCTCGCGGGCAAGGCGCTCCTGCTCGGCCTTCTTCTTGGCCTCGGCCTCGGCGCGGGCGGCCTCCTCGGCAGCCTGGGCCGCGGCGAACTGGCGGCGCTCCTCCTCGCGTGCCTTCTCGGCGGCGATGCGCTCGCGCTCGGTACGTTTCTTGGTACGATCTAGGTAAGCGTCTACTTCTGCTTTTTGGTCTGCCGTAGTTAATTGTTGAACCAATTCGCTTTCCGGAGCTAATACCATGAAGGTAACACCAAACATCGTATCGGCACGGGTCGTAAAGATCGTGAATTCCTTGTCGCTGTCTTTTACCTTGAAGCGAACCTCGGCACCTTCGCTGCGTCCGATCCAGTTCTTTTGGGTCTCTTTCAAGGAATCCGTCCAGTCGATCGTATCCAATCCGTCCAACAGGCGTTGCGCGTAAGCGGATACACGTAAGCACCATTGGCGCATGATCTTTTGTTCCACCGGATAGCCTCCACGCTCGGAAACACCGTTCACGACCTCATCATTCGCTAATACGGTACCCAAGGCGGCACACCAGTTTACCATGGTCTCGCCACGATAAGCGATCCGGTAGTTGAGTAATATCTCTTGTTTTTCTTTATCGCTCTTGGCTTTCCATTCCTCGGCGGTGAAACTAAGTTCCTCTCCGCAAGCTACGTTCAGACCTTCCGTACCACTGGTCTCGAAAGCCTGTATCAACTCGCTGATCGGGCGGGCTTGCTTCTCGTCGTTGCAGTAGTAGCTGTTGAACATCTTTTGGAATGCCCATTGGGTCCAATGGTAATATTCCGGTTCGCAGGTACGGATTTCGCGGTTCCAGTCGAAAGAGAAACCTATCTTATCCAACTGTTCACGGTATCGGTTGATATTGTTGACGGTCGTAATTGCAGGGTGCTGTCCCGTTTGTATGGCATATTGCTCTGCTGGAAGTCCGTAAGCGTCATATCCCATGGGATTCAGTACATTGAAACCTTGCAGTCGTTTGTAGCGGGCGTAAATATCCGAAGCAATGTAACCTAGCGGATGTCCTACATGAAGTCCTGCAC
>CAJMRN010000085.1 GCA_905215815.1 uncultured bacterium
ATGACGATGCCGTCGACCTTGCCGTAGGCCTCCTGGATCTTGTCGACGATGCTGCCCTCGTGGTTGGACTGGAAGACCTCGACCTCGTCAAAGCCCTGTGCGGCACCCGCCTCCTGGCAAATCTGGACCAGGCGGTCGTAGTTGTCGCTGCCGTAGATGCCCGGCTCGCGAATGCCGAGCATGTTGAGGTTGGGTCCGTTGATGACGAGTGCTTTCATGGTTGCTTCCTTTGCAGTCGAGAAACCACCACAAAGGTGCCTGTCCCCTTTGTGGTGGTTTTTGTTAGAGAGCGGGTGGGAGGGTGTCGAGGAGGGCGCGGGCGGTGTTGGCGGCGCAGTCGCGCGAGTCGATGACGTAGTCGGCCCAGGCACGGTAGCGCGGCATGCGCTGCTCGGCGAGTTTGTCGATGCCATCGCGGGCGGTGATGGGGCGACCCTTATGGGCGAGTTCGTCGAGCTTGCGGTTGAGCATCACGATTTGGCTGTTCTGGTGCAGCAGCGGGTAGTTCTCGTCGCGCGTGACCACGCCGCCGCCGGTGGAGAGCACCAGGCCACTTCGCTTGGAGATGTCGGCCAGGGCCGCCGTCTCCTGCTCGCGGAAGGCCGCCTCGCCGCGCTCGACGATAAAGTCGGCACAGGGCATCCCCAGGCGCTCCTCGAGGGCGCGATCGAGGTCAATGTGCTCGTGACCCGTGAGCAGGGCGATCTGCTCGCCTACACGGGTCTTGCCCGAACCCGGCATGCCGATCAGTGCAATGTTCTGCTCGCGGCGGGACAGACGCTCCGTCACATCCAGGATGCGCTCGCGCGGGGTGACCTGGCCGGTGTAGCGCTCGACAGCTTGTGCCGCCTGGGCAACAAGCATGAGCAGGCCGCCGATGCAGGGGATGCCGCGACGCTCGGCCTCGAGCATCAGACCCGTGCGGGCGGGGTTGTAGACAATGTCGATAACGCCTTCGAGCGCATCGAGCCCTTCGAGCGTGCAAGGCGCGTCGGGGCAGTGGGGGAACATGCCGGCAGGCGTGCAGTTGACGAGCAGGGCGGCGTCGGACTGCTGCGCGATATTGCCGTAGTTGACCTCGCTCGTGCGACCCACGGGTACGACGATGGCGCCCAGGTCTCCCAGCACCATACTTGCCGTGGTGCCTGCACCGCCAGTGGCTCCGAGCACGAGAGCCTTCTTGCCGGCGACCTCAAGCCCCAGCTCCTCGACAAGGCACTGAAAACCAAAGTAGTCGGTGTTGTCGCCGCGCAGGCGACCGCCAGGTAGGCGTGTGATGGTGTTGACGTTGCCCATGCGCTCGGCGAGCGGACTCAGCTCGTCCAGGTACTCCATGACGGCGCGCTTGTAGGGGATGGTCACGTTGGTACCCTCCCATTCGTCGCCCGTCATAAAGGCCGCGAGGTCCTCGGGCTCGCGCTCAAATCGCACGTACTCGAGCCCAGCGAGCTCCTTGTAGATGGTCGGGGTGTAGCTGTGGCCCAGCACGCGGCCCAGCACTCCGTAGGGGCGGGTTGCGGCGGTATCGGTCATCTAGAGCACCTCCGTGTAGCTGCCAAAGTAGGTGAAGCTTTCGCACACGTCGTCGATGGAATCGAGCAGGTCGTCGAGGGCCTTGCTGCCAAAGGGGCAGTCCAGATCAAAGTAGAACATAAACTCAAAGTCGCGGCCGGGGATGGGGCGGCTCTCGAGCTTGATGAGGTTGATGTTGAGCGCATAGAAGCGCTCGAGCACGCGGTAGAGGGCGCCCGGCTCATTGGCCGTGGTAATCATGAGCGAGGTACGGTTGGCACCGGGATAGACGCGCGGCTCACGGCTGATGACGACAAAGCGCGTGTAGTTGTTGTCCGAGTCCTGGATGTTGGGCTCCAGCACCTCCAGGCCATAGAGTGCCGCGCAGCTGCGCGATGCGATGGCGGCAATATCGGTACGCTCGGAGCTGGCGACCATCTCGGCCGACATGGCCGTGTTGGGGTACTTGGTAGCGTTCAGGCCGTGCGCCTCGATAAAGCTAGCGCACTGCGCGATGGCCTGACCGTGGCTGTAGACCTCGCGTATGTCCGCGAGCTTGGTGCCGGGTTTGACGAGCAGATTGTGGTCGATCTTGAGGCGCAGCGAGCGCACGATGTGGAAATCGAACTGGGCGAGCAGGTCGTAGACGGCGTTGACCGATCCGGCAGTTGAGTTTTCGATGGGCAACACGCCAAACTCGCAGAAGCCGTCGCGCACAGCGCGCATAACGCCTTCGAAGGTCTCGAAAAACGCGATGTCGGGCACGTCGAAGAGCTTGCACGCGGCTATCTGGCTATAGGCACCTTCCACGCCCTGGCAGGCAACGGTGGCCGTTTGAGGGAAGGGCGTGTCGGAGGCTGCAGCCGTGGCGTGGGCCTTTTGCGAGACGGTGATGCCCTTGAGCTCGTTGATGTAGCGCTGCTGCTCGGCTTTGCTCATGCTCATGAGGAGACGGAACAGGGCGATGGTCTGTGCCTCGTAGCGCTCGGGCGCGCGGCTGGCGAGGTTGTTGAGCTTGGAGCGCTCGCGGGCGGGGTCGAAGACGGCCTTGCCCATCTCGATTTTTGACTTGGCGACCTCGGTGGCAATGTCCATGCGCTCGATAAAACTGTTGAGGAGCGTGGTGTCGATGCCATCGATGGCCTGGCGGATGTCAGCAAGGTCCATGGAGGCCCCTTTCACGTAACGGCTGAGTTGACAGGCAACCCAGGTGAGTCGGGTTAGAGCTGGGCGGCGTCCTCTAGGAGGGCGTCCCAAATCGCGAGGGCAGCGGCTGCTTCGGCAACGGGGACGGCGCGCGGGACGATACAGGGGTCGTGACGGCCGTGCACCGAGAGCTCGGCATTTTCCATGGCGTCCATGTCTACGGTTTGCTGCTCGCGGCCAATTGAGGGCGTCGGCTTTACGGCCATGCGCCACATGACGGGCGCGCCGGTCGAAATACCGCCCAGGATGCCGCCGGCGTTGTTGGACTCAACCTCGATCTCGCCGGTCTCGGCGTCGATGCGATACGGATCGTTGTTCTCGCTGCCGCGCATGGCGGCCACGGCAAAGCCCATGCCAAACTCCACGCCCTTTACGGCGGGAATGCCAAAGGCGATTTGCGCGATGCGGTTCTCGATGCCGTCGAACATGGGGTCGCCGATGCCCGCGGGAAGCCCGTAGATGCCGCACTCCACGATGCCGCCGATGCTGTCGAGTTCGCCGCGCGCGGCTAGGATCTCCTTGCGCATTCGACCGGCTGCGGCGGCGTCAATGCAGGGCAGGTCGTTCGTAAGGATCGCCTTGCGGTCGGCCTCGCGATAGGCCATGTCGTCCATGGGTAGGTCCGAGATGCCGCCAATCTGCGCCACATGTGCCATCACCCGAATGCCGCGGGCCTCGAGTGCCTGCAGCGCAATGCCGCCGGCGATGCATAAGGGGGCTGTTAGGCGGCCGGAAAAATGCCCGCCACCAGCGACATCGTGCATGTTGTGATACTTCACGCGCGCAGGGAAGTCCGCATGTCCGGGGCGTGGTTTGCGGCGCAGCTCGGAATAGTCCTTGGAGCGCGTGTTGGTGTTCTCGATAATTGCGGCTATGGGTGCGCCGGTGGTGTGTCCATCGACCACACCGGCAATGATATGCGCGGCGTCGGCCTCGCGGCGCTTGGTCGCGGTCTCGTCGCGACCGGGGGCGCGACGGTCCAAAAAGGCCTGCAGCTGCTCCTGGTCAATGGCAATGCCGGCGGGAATGCCATCGAGTGAGCAGCCGATAGCAGGGGAGTGCGACTGGCCGAAAATGCTCAGATGTAAAACGTTGCCAAAGGTCGAGGACATGCTATTCCTCCTCGAGCGTGACCTTGCCGCCCAGCAGGCGGTAGTGGTCGAAGAAATCGGGATAGGACTTGTTGACGGCCTCGGCGCCGTGGATCACGACCTCGCCGGTGGCACGGCTCGCGGCGATGGCGGCCATCCTCACAGGCCAGGGCGGCCACGGCGGCCATCATGGCGATGCGGTGGTCGTTGTGCGAATCGACCTCGCCGCCGGTAAGGGCATCGACGCCCTTGATGATGAGGTCGTCACCGGCGATGCGCACCTGTGCGCCCAGCGCGGTGAGCTCGCGGGTGGTGGTGACCAGACGGTCAGATTCCTTGATGCGCAGGCGCGCACAGTCACGGATGAACGTGCGGCCCTGTGCCAGCGAGGCCACGGCCGAGATAGCGGGCACCAGGTCGGGAATGTCGTGGGCACTCATCTCAAAGCCGGCAAGCTTGTCGGACTGCACGGTGGCGGCGTTCGTGGAGCGCACGATGCGGGCGCCAAAGCGCGAAAGCGCGGCAAGCACGTTGCGGTCGCCCTGCGCGGAGCTCAGGGACACACCTTCGACGGTGATGGGGTCGGTGCCGATGGCGCCGGCACACAGCCAAAAGGCAGCGTTGGACCAGTCGCCCTCGACGGCCACGTTGCCGGGCGTGCGATACGAGCCGCTGCTCACGCGGAAGTTCGTGACCTCGGGCTGGCCGTCCCTGGCGGGAATACGCTCGACGTTGACCTCGACGCCGAAGGCCTTCATGGCCTGGA
The DNA here is from genome assembly GCA_905215815.1 of uncultured bacterium. GTDB lineage: Bacteria > Actinomycetota > Coriobacteriia > Coriobacteriales > Coriobacteriaceae > Collinsella. The sequence continues at coordinate 4,576 of CAJMRN010000085.1, forward strand.
TGGTCAGGTTGATATAGGGGCGGCTCTCGATAAGGCCGGTCACCTGCACGCAGGAGGGCTGGGCCAGCAGCGGGGCCGCCAGCAGCAAGCCGGAGATGTACTGTGAGCTCACGTTGCCCGGCAGGATAAAGGTGCCCGGGCGCATGCGGCCGCTCGTCTTGAGCGGAAAACCGCCCAGCCCCTGCAGGTCACAGCCAGCGGCAATGATCTCGTCAGAGAGCGGGGAGAGGGGGCGTGCGCCCAGGCGGCCCTGGCCTACAAAGGTTGCCTCTGCTCCCAGCGCGCAGGCGACGGGCAGCATAAAGCGGAGCGTGGAGCCGCTCTCGCCGCAGTCGAGCGTGCCGCCCGCAAGTGCCTTGAGCAGGCCAAACTCAATACTCTTCATGGTGGGATGGACCTGGAAGCCATCCTCGACGGTTTCGATGCGGGCGCCCAACGCCGTGAGGCAGCGCACCGTGGCCTCGATATCGGCGCAGGTGGTGTTGCAAGTGACGTGCGTCTCGCCGTTGGCGAGTGCGGCACAGATGATGAGACGATGCGCCATCGACTTGGATGCGATAGCGGGAACGGTGCCCTTGAGCGGGGAGGGGGTGATGCGGGCTAGCATGCTGATGCGTCTCCCTTCTGGCCGAGGCCCTCGGCAATTAATTCATGGAAGGTTGAAAGCGGCGTGCGGTCGATGCTGCAGCGGCCAATGCCGTGCGGAATCACCAGGTCGATAGTGTCACCGGCGCGTTTTTTGTCGTGCAGCGCCTCGGTAAAGACGGCGTCAGCGCAAAGCTCGCAGCGGGTCTTGAGACCGTGGCGCGCGCAGAGCTCTTCGATGCGACCGGGCAGCTCGGCGTCGCAAATGCCGTGCAGGGCCGCGGCACGCGTGATGATACCCATGCCGATCGACACGCAGTTGCCGTGTCCCAGCTCAAAGTGCTCGCAGGCCTCGACTGCATGTCCGGCGCTGTGCCCAAAGTTGAGGAGCTTGCGCTGGTTGGTCTCGCGTTCGTCGGCAACGACCACGGCGCGCTTGATGTCGATATTGCGGGCGATGATGAGCGCCACGCGGGCCACGTCCTGGTTAAGCAACTCCAGCGTGAGCGGGGTCTTCTCGAGCTCATCGAAGAGCTCCGGATCGGCAATCACGGCGTGCTTGACGACCTCGCCGCAGCCGTCGGCGAGCTGCTCGGGCGTGAGGGTGGCCAGGCACCCTACGTCGGCGATAACCACGCTCGGCTGCCAAAAGGCTCCGGCGAGATTTTTGCCGGCGGCCAGGTCGATGGCCGTCTTGCCGCCCACCGACGAGTCCACCATGGCGAGCAGACTCGTGGGGATCTGCACAAACTTGCAGCCGCGCATGTAGGTGGCGGCCACAAAGCCGGCCACGTCGCCCACGACGCCGCCGCCGAGCGCCACGATCACGTCGGAGCGCGAAAGCTCATGCTCGGCCACAAACTCCAAGATGTTGATGTAGGTCTCTGCGCGCTTGTGTGCCTCGCCGGCTTCGAAGGTGCAGATGCTTACCTCATAGCCTGACGCTTCCAGGCTCTGCTTGACGGGCATCTGGTAGAGCGGACCCACGTTGGTGTCCGTCACGATGACGGCGCGAGTGCCTCCGGCGGTGGCGCGAACGAGCGGTCCTGCCTGCTCCAGCAAGAAAGTGCCCACGTGGACCTGGTAGGGGCGTGCGGTGTCGATATCGATGGTAATCGCCATAAGCTATGGTCCTTTCGACCTGGCGTGATGGATGGTCTAGTGGGCGCTCTCGTCGTCGAGCGCGCGCTTGATGCGGTCGCCCTCGGCAAGGAGATTCTCCAAATAGCGCTGATCGCGGTCCTTGAGCGCGTGGCTGTAGGCGCCGAGCGCATCGATCAGGTGGTCGATCTCGAAGGCAAGCGCGTCGGCGTCGTCAATCATGAGTTCGGACCACATCTGCGGGTTGAGGTGGGCCACGCGGGTGAGATCGCGGTAGCTACCGGCCGAAAAGCCGTGGTGGACCTGGGCGGTGGGGCTCTTTACGTAGGCGTTGGAGACAACGTGCGCGAGCTGGCTCGTAAAGGCGATCACGCGGTCATGCTCGGCGGCGGTGGTCACGCTGAACTTGCCAAACCCTAAGGGGCGCACCATTTCGCGCACCTGGCCTAAAAGCTCGAGCTTAAGGGCGTCGTCCACCGCGGGCGGTACGAGCACGAGCGGTGCGCCCTGGAACAGGTCGGCGCGGGAGTGCGCGTAGCCCGAGAACTGCGTGCCCGCCATGGGGTGTGCGCCCACAAAGTAAAAGCCGTGCTCTCGTGCGAGCTCAAAGGCCCGCTCACACACAATGCCCTTGACGCCCACGGTGTCGATCACCACAGGACCCATGATGGCTTCGGTGTCGGTAGCGTCGGCGAGCGCCTGGGCATGCGCCTCGAGCCACTCGATGCATGCTTCGGGATAACATGCAAGGACGATGATGTCGCACTCACCGAGCGTCTCGTCGTTGAGCTCGCCGGCGACGGTGCCCATGCTGGCGGCCGTCATCACGTCATCGTCGG
>CAJMRN010000086.1 GCA_905215815.1 uncultured bacterium
ACGCAAAGAAGGCCACTTAATGTGGCCTTCGTCTTGCGCAGGACTGTAGAGCAGGAAACCTTATATCCGGCCCCTCCGGTCGGGGACCGCACCCGTACGACTACAGCGTCATGTTTGGATCGGCGTCGACATCGAACGGCGAGATTTCACCTCGGTCGAATTTACGGCGAGCGACCTCCGCGATCATGGCGGCGTTATCGGTGCAGGCAGACAAGGGCGGCACCGTTACGCGGATTCCCTGACGCCCGAGTTTCTTGATCATCATCTCGCGCAGATGCGGGTTGGCCGAGACGCCGCCGCCGATGCAATACTCCTTGCACCCGGTAGCATGCAGGGCGTTTTTGGCCTTCTTGTACTGCACGTCAAAGACCGCCGCCTCAAACGAAGCCGCCAAATCGGGCAGATGAATCGTGCGCCCGGCCTTGGTCTCCTGCTCGATGTAGAGCGTCACCGCCGTCTTGAGGCCCGAAAGCGAGAAGCGGTAGTCGCCCCTGCTGTTCAGCGCGCGGGGGAAATCAATCGCCTTAGGGTTGCCCGTCTCGGCAAGCTTGGAGATGATGGGGCCTCCGGGATAGCCAAGGCCCAGTGCCTTTGCCACCTTGTCGAAGGCTTCGCCCACGGCGTCGTCAAGCGTCTCGCCAAGCACCTCGTAGTCGCCCCATGCCCTTACGTGCACGAGCATGGTGTGCCCGCCCGAAACAAGCGTAAAGATAAACGGCGGCTTGAGGTCGGGCTGCGCCAACAGGTTGGCAAACAGGTGACCCTCCAGATGATTGACGCACACCAGCGGTTTGCCGGCAGCATACGCAAAGCCCTTGGCAAAGGCGACACCCACCACCAAGGCACCCACCAGGCCCGGACCTTGCGTCACGCCCACGGCGGCAAGCTCACTTGGTGCAATGGCTCCGCCCGTAAGGCCCAGCGACGCTGCGGCGTCCTCGAGTGCCGCGTCCACGACGCTCACGATGACCTCAACGTGCTTGCGCGAGGCGATCTCGGGCACCACGCCGCCAAAGCGAGCATGAAAATCAATCTGTGTCGACACCTGGTTGGCCAGTATATTGCCATCCGCATCGATAATTGCCACGGCTGTCTCGTCGCAGGAGCTCTCGATGGCAAGCACCAGGCGGCGGCGCTCGATTTCGGCACGCTCCTCAGCGGTGCGTTCGGGCGCGGGCAGCGGCCATACACGCTGTTCGGCAGCCGTCGGCTCGGGCGAGGCATTGTCGAGAGGAAGCACCAGGGGCAGCGGCGCCGTCATGACGATGGCATCCTTGCCGGCACCGTAATAGCCACGGCGACGACCCGCCTCGGTAAAGCCCAGAGCGGCATAGAGCGCAATTGCGGCCTCGTTGCCGTCCTCAACCTCAAGCGAAGCCGTGGTGCAGCCGAGCATCTGCGCGTCATAGCTCACGTGCGACAGAAGCTTGCGGGCGATGCCCTCGCGGCGATGCGCCGGATCGACGGCAACGTCCATAATCTGCACGTCCCCGTCGACGACCATACCGCCGGCAAGACCCAGCAGACGGCCGTCGTCGTGCGCCACCCACCAGCTACGTGGCGCGGCAACGTCCTCGCCCAGCTCGGACAGGAACATGCCCGGCGTCCACGCCTCGTGTCCGGCGCCTTCAAAGCAGGCGGTCTCCAGTGCGCTCGCGCCCTCGGCATCCGCCGCGCCCATGGGGCGGAATTGCAGATGACGTCCGGCAAGCTCGTCGGCAACACCTGTCACCTCACTCTGCGCGCTCTCGGCAAGGCCCAGACGCTTGCGCTCGTTTTCCTCGGCGTCCGAAAGGCGCGTATAGATCGGCAAGACGCGAGCCGGATCGCCATCGCCTGCGGCGTGCGCCATCAGCAGGCCCTCGCCCGAGGGCCACCACAGGTCTCGCTCCACGCAGCGCGCCGTCTCATCCTCGCCCAGCAGTTTGCCATAACGCACGAGACCGTCACCAGTCAGCTGAACCTGATCCCAGTCCGCGGTCTGGCGCCACTCATCAAGCGCCACGGCGGCCTTGACCACGCGCTCGCGCTCAAACAGACGCTCGGGGCCCTCATCCCCCAGCACATAGAGCGCCGGGTACACCTCGCCGCGCATGGCATCGGCAAGAACACCAAGCTTGCCGCGCACGCCGGCCTTCCATGCCGTCCAGGCGCAAGCATCGAGCGTCGACACGCCCAGCAACGGCACATTGGCACCGTGCGCCAGACCCTTTGCGGTGGAGATGCCGATACGCACGCCCGTAAACGAGCCGGGACCGCGACCGACCACATAACAGCCGACATCGCTGCGATCCAGGCCGGCCTGCTTCAGTAGGTCATCAACAGTATTCACGAGCTCCACGTTGGCATGGCGGCGACACAGATGGTCCCCACTTACCAGCTTTGCCTCGCCTGTCTGCACGTCAATCCAGCTTGCCGCGCAGGCAAGCATGTCGGTCGATGTGTCGAGCGCCACCACCAGCGCGTTGTCGTTATGCAAGCTCATCTTGTACAGCCTTATCTATCAAATGGGAAAGCTCAATCGCGCGCTCGCCGTGTGCCTCGAGCGTTATCGTTCGCACGTCGCTGTCGTCCTCATCGCGCTTAAGCGTCACCGAAAGATACTCATCTGTCAGTTCATCCTGAAACTGCTCGCCCCATTCCAGCAGGCAAACACCCTCATAGCCCAGCACGTCAAAAATGCCCGTATCCTCAAGCTCGTAGGCATGCTCCAGGCGGTACAGATCAAAATGGAACAGCGGAATACGCCCTTGGTCATGAACGGCCATGAGTGCGAACGTAGGGCTTGTGACCATATGCTCATCGCCCAGAGCGCGCGAAACGCCCTTGGTAAAGTGGGTTTTGCCCACCCCGAGGCCGCCGGTCAAGATCAGCACATCGCCATCTTCTAGACACGGTGCGACCAGCTCGCCAAAATGCTCCGTATCGGCAGTACGGGCCGTTCTATAGGTACCTACCCCCAGGCGCTCCAGGGACATATACGCTCCTTATTATTATTCCGAGGCGGTCTCCGGCGCGGGGTGCCGCTCCAGATAGTCGCCCAGCATCTTAAAGTCTTCCTCCAGCAACTCCTGCCACGCCGGATTGCGCAGCGCCGCCGCAGGATGAAACGTCGGCATCACCACAAAGTGGCCCATCTGATGGAACCTGCCGCGCAGCTTGGTAATGCCGATCTCGGTCTTGAGCACAAAGTGCGTTGCGGGGTTACCGAGCGTCACGATGATATCGGGCCAGATGCTTCGAATCTGCTCGCGCAAAAACGGTGAGCAAGCCAGCACTTCCTCGGGACGCGGATTGCGGTTTCCCGGCGGGCGGCACTTAAGCACGTTGGCGATATAGACGTCCTCGCGCTTAAGACCTGCCAGGGACAAAATGCCGTTGAGGTCTTCACCCGCCGCCCCCACAAAAGGTTCGCCCTGCAAATCCTCGTTGCGACCCGGTGCTTCACCAATAAACATGACGCGAGCGTGGGGGTTTCCCACGCCAAACACGATGTTATGGCGCGACTGATAGAGCTGGCAGAGATGGCAGTCGCCTAAAACAGCCTCAATCTCCTCGAGTGCGACCTCACGTGGCGCCTGATGGGTATGGCCGGGAATGTGCATGACGCCCATAGCGGCTCCTACACGTAGACCTTGTCGAGACGCATGCCAAAGCCGCAGGCGACCTCGTAGTTAATCGTTCCGCGCAGTCGGGCCATCTCGTCCATAGTGATCTCGGCATCGCCATCGCGGCCGACAATAATCATCTCGTCACCATACTCGGCCTCGGGAATCTCGTGTGCCGGGTTGGACTGAATGGCGACCATAAACTGATCCATGCAGATATTGCCAACCTGACGCACGCGCTCGCCGCGATACAGCACATCCATACGATTGGAAAGCGTACGCGATAGGCCGTCGGCATAACCGATCGGCAGCGTGCAGATCTGAACGCGCGTACGCGGTACGCGGTAGGTAAAACCGTAGCCCACGCCCTCGCCCATCGCAGGGTGCGCCACGCGCGTCACGCGCGCATGAACGCTCATAACGGGATCGAGCTGCATCACACGGCTACTCAGCTCGCACGGCTGCATGCCATACAAGCCAACGCCGGCGCGAATCATATCAAAATGCATCGAGGGGTCGAGCATCGAGGACGGCGTGTTGGCGCAATGCACGATACCGCACTCAAAACCCGCATCCTTAATGGCCTGAACGGCCTCGGTAAAGCGCTGGCACTGCAGCTTGTAGTCCCAGCCCGAAGGTTCATCGGCCGTGGCGAAGTGCGTAAATACGCCGTCGCACTGAATACCGCGATGGAAATCAATACCGCGGACAAAGTCGAGCACCTGCGTGTAATGTACGCCGATGCGGTTCATGCCCGTCTCGATGGCGAGATGATACTTGCCCACCTTGCCCGCCGCGACGGCACATTCGCCATACGCAAGAGCAAAGTCGGACGTATAGACCGAGGGCATGATATCGAACTCGAGCAACGTCGGAATGGCCTCGATAGGCGGCTCGCTTAGGATAAGGACGGGTTTCGTAATCCCGCCCTGTCGGAGCTCAACGCCCTCGTTAACCGTCGCCACGGCAAACATGTCGGCGCCGGCCGAATACATAATCTTGGCGCACTCAACAGCTCCATGACCATAAGCGTCGGCTTTAACCACGCAGCACAGGCGCTGACGCGGATTCAGCAAATTCTTATAGGCCCTCGTGTTGCGGCGAAGCGCCCCGCGGTCGATCTCGACCCAGGACCAACGCGTCAAATCGGCTTTATTCATAATTAGTCATCCGACCCTTCGTCCGTGATTCCCAGATCATCGAGCGCATCCTTTGCCGCCAACTCCATGGCGGGACCGATCAAGTCGATAAGATCGGTCGCGATAACGCTCTTCTCGCCAAACTCCGTCGCCGCGGCAAAACCGGCATAGCTATGAAGCGCGACGGCATACGAGTACAGCAGCTCCCAGCGGTCCATCTCATCGCGCATGGTGGCTAGCGTGCCGGCCAGAATACCCGCAAGGACGTCACCCGAGCCAGCGGTCGCCAACGACGCCGGGCCAGAGAGCGGCAGCAGCACGCGCTCAACACCGCAAATGGCCGTCGTCGGGCCCTTGGCGATAACAACGAGGTTATCGGAACCGGCGGCCCAGACAACCTTTTGCGCGGCGGCAATCGCGGTTCCAAGGTCATTGACCTCATCACCGGCGACGAGACGCGAAAGCTCACGATAATGCGGCGTCATAACGAGCGGCTGCTCACGACGATACATCTCGGGATTACTGTCGATGCCATCGATTGCAATCTTGGCAAGGCAGTTGAGAGCATCGGCATCCAAGATAAGCGGTACGTCGAGCTCAAGCAGACCCGAAACCACCTGCATGGCACCGGCAGATGTCGTCATGCCGGGACCACACAGCACGCAGCTATATTTCTTGGCAATCTCACATACCGTCATGCGCGCAGCGGCACCAAAAGAACCGCGGGAATCAGATGGAATAGCAAAGACCGGAATCGAGGGGAGCGCCATGCGGATAAGGTTGGCACACGCATCCGGAGTCGCGACTGCCACATAGCCGGCGCCTGCGCGGGCAGCGGACTTGGCAGCCATAATGGCCGCACCAGGATACTGCGCCGATCCGGCAACAATGAGCACCGAGCCGCGCGAGTACTTATCGATATTCGTAGGCAGCGGAGCAAAATAGTCCACAAGGTCACCGGGTTCCACGATCTCGGCAGCATGGTCGACATCGTCAATAACCTCATCAAGGCGGTCATACAGACCGCCGCAGACCAGATCGCCTGCATATTCGGGACCGTCAGCGCTGTATAAGCCGATCTTGGGAGCAATCATCGTCACCGTACGCTCGGCACGAATGCAGTCGTCATCCACCACACCCGTCTCGGCATTCAGGCCCGAAGGAACATCGATGGAGACAACGCAATCGGCATTTTCATTGACCGTGGGGATCCAGATTGAAAACGGCGCACGAAGATCACCATGAAAACCGGTACCAAAAATGGCATCGACTACAACATCAGCCTTATCAATCAGCACCTCCAGCTCATCACGAGAGGGGCCGACACACACATGCACGTCGCGACCAGCAGTACGACGGGCGACATGACGAGCGAGAGCGGCAGGGATCTCATCCGGCTCAACCGGAGAGACGATATCTACATCAACGCCCTTATGCGTCAGAATGTCAGCGGCAACCCAGCCATCTCCGCCATTGTTGCCAAAACCGACCAATACAAGAACGCGATCGGGGTTGAGCTTTAAAATCTCGTTGGCAGCAAATTCGCCCGCCAACTCCATGAGTTCGGCCTTCGAGGTACCCTCACGCTCGATAATATCTTCGAGGCGAACGACTTCCTCGGTACTCAAAACCGGTTTCATCTATGCTCCTAGCGCATCTTGCGGATCATCATCCAGATGTTCCGACAAAGCAGATTGTTGCAGCTGTTCGAGCTCGTCTAAGACAGAACGAGCCTCTTTAAATGTCTGAGCAACGCGCTCCTTCGTGCTCACCTTTTCTTCCTTGGGTTTAGGTCGAGCATCCTCGGTGATCGCAATGGCATTAGCAACAGCCAAGTCACCCGTCAGAGTAATAGAAAGAGCAACCTCGACAACGCCCAATTCCTGGGCGATTTCAAGAGCGCGACCCGAAAGCAGCGCTTTTGGCTTGCCGAGCTTATCGCGCGTTACGGAAACGTCTTTACGGCCAACGCCCTGGCTAAAACCCGTACCAAGCGCCTTAAGTACCGCCTCGCGAGAAGCAAAACGACTGGCATAATGTGCGGCAGGACGAGACGAGGCATCGCAATACGAACGCTCTTCATCGGTAAACACGCGCCGAGCAAACGCGGGCGTCTTCTCAAGGATTGAATTCATTCGGGAAATCTCGACGATATCAACGCCGATTCCGGCTTCGGCCATAATCACCTCCATGCTGCACAGACTATGACATTGTAGCCCGTTCGCAGAAGATGCAACAAACGAGGGTCAAAAACACAGCGACAGTGGAGTGATGGCCCTATAAACGCAAAAAAGGGGGAGGCCGCGAGGCCTCCCCCTTCTTCAGTTCAAGCGCACGGCTCCG
>CAJMRN010000087.1 GCA_905215815.1 uncultured bacterium
GAGGCTGCCAAGAAGGCCGAGCGCGAGAAGAAGGCTGCCGAGAAGGCCAAGCGTGCTGCTAAGTTTGCCGAGGAGGCTGCCAAGCAGGCCGCCGAGGCTCCCGCAGAGGCTCCCGTCGAGGAGGCCGCTGCCGAGGCCGAGACCACCGAGGCTGCTGAGTAACGAGCTCGCCGCGGAATCACTCGCATTCATGGCATAAGGGCCGCGCACCCATTTGGGTGCGCGGCCCTTTTCATTTTATCGGTGCAAACCAACCTGTCCCCATTGCACCAGATTGGTGCGAAGGGGACAGGTTGGTTTGCACCAAATGGCAGAGAGACAGCGTTTTCCCAGATAAAAGCTGCCAAAATAAACCAGTCCCTTTTTGGCAGGTTGGTCGTAGTTATTACGTGGCGGTTGAGGTCGACCGCATAGGCGGTGCCTTGTTTGGCTAAAGTACAATTATCTGTGTTTAACTCGCCCAAGGTTTCACGCCGCGGGCGATGGCCAAAAAGGAAAACCACATGGGATTCATGTCAAAGCTGCTGTCCTTTGGATCCGATAAGGACCTGAAGCGCTACTACAAGATCGTCGACGAGATCAACGGTCTTGAGCCCCAGTTTGAGAAGATGACCGAGGAGGAGCTCCGCGCCCAGACCGATAAGTTCCGCGAGCGATACGCCAACGGCGAGTCGCTCGACGATATGCTCCCCGAGGCTTTTGCCACCGTGCGCGAGGCTTCAAAGCGCATCACGGGCATGCGTCACTTTGATGTACAGCTTATCGGCGCCATGGCGCTTCACGAGGGCCACATTGCCGAGATGAAGACCGGCGAGGGCAAGACCCTGGTCTCCACCTTGGCCGGCTACCTCAACGCTATCGCTGGCAAGGGCGTGCATGTCGTTACTGTCAACGATTACCTGGCAAAGCGCGACTCCGAGTGGATGGGCCGCATCTACAAGTACCTGGGAATGACCGTCGGTCTGCTCCAGAACAACATGCCGCTCGAACTCAAGCGCCCGGCCTACCAGGCAGACGTCACCTACGGCACCAACTCCGAGTTCGGTTTCGACTACCTGCGCGACAACATGGTCACCCGCCCCGAGCAGCGCGTACAGCGCGGCCACCATTACGCCATCGTCGACGAGGTCGACTCCATCTTGATCGACGAGGCCAGAACGCCGCTCATCATCTCGGGCGCCGGCACCAAGTCCGCCAGCACCTACAAGGACTTCGCGCGTGCCGTGCGCGGCCTGGAGCGCGGTGAGGACGTGTCGCACGACATGCTCACCGCCACCGAGGACGTCGAGCCCACGGGCGACTATGTCATGGATGAGGCCAAGCACACCATTGCCGCTACCGAGCGCGGCCTTAAGAAGATTGAGCGCCGCCTGGGTATCGATGACATCTATGCCGATCTCTCCGGCCAGCTGGTCAACCACCTGCAGCAGGCGCTGAAGGCCCAGTACATGTTTCATCGCGACAAGCAGTACGTGGTCACCAACGGCGAGGTTAAGATCGTCGATGAGTTCACCGGTCGTATCATGGAAGGCCGCCGCTACTCCGAGGGCCTGCATCAGGCCATCGAGGCCAAAGAGGGCGTGCTCGTGCGCGAGGAGAACCAGACACTAGCAACCATCACCCTGCAGAACTACTTCCGCCTGTATGACAAGCTCTCCGGCATGACCGGTACGGCGCTTACCGAGGACGCCGAGTTCCGCGAGATCTACAAGCTGCCCGTCGAGGTCATCCCCTCCAACAAGCCCGTGCAGCGTGTTGACCACGAGGACCTTGTGTACCGCACCATCCAGGCCAAGTACAACGCCGTCGCCGACGACGTTGAGCGTCGTCACGCCAAGGGCCAGCCGGTCCTGGTGGGCACCGTCTCCATCGAGAGCTCCGAGAAGCTGTCCGCCGCCCTCACTAAGCGCGGTATCGCGCACGAGGTCCTTAACGCCAAGCATCACGAGCGCGAGGCCCATATCGTGGCCCAGGCCGGCCGCTATGGCGCCGTGACCATCGCCACCAACATGGCCGGCCGTGGTACCGACATCTTACTGGGCGGCAACCCCGACGAGCTGGTGCGCGAACGCCTGGAGTACGAGGGCCTGACCATGGAGGACGTGACGCCCGAGCAGCTCGAGCAGTTTAACGCCGAGGCCAAGGAGACCTGCAAGGCCGAGCGCGAGCGCGTGCTTGCCGCCGGCGGCCTGACCGTTATCGGCACCGAGCGCCATGAGTCCCGTCGTATCGACAACCAGCTGCGCGGCCGCTCCGGCCGTCAGGGCGATCCGGGCGAGACCCAGTTCTACCTGTCGCTCGAGGACGACCTCATGCGCCTGTTCGGCGGCGACAAGATGGACCGCGTCTCCAAGATGATGGTCACCGCTGACATGGGCGACGACATGCCCATCCAGCACAAGATCATCTCCAAGGCCGTCGAGAGCGCCCAGCACAAGGTCGAGAGCATTAACTTCTCCATGCGCAAGAGCGTTCTTGAGTACGACGACGTCATGAACAAGCAGCGCCAGGTCATCTACGCCGAGCGTAACAAGATTCTGGACGGCAAGGACCTGACCGACCACATCACCGAGGTCATGCACGACACCGTGTACCGCTGCGTGCAGGAGTTCTGCACCAAGGACAGCCACGATGGCGAGCGCGATCTCGAGGGCCTGCGCAAGTGGGTCGTGGAGCTGACCGGCCATATCGATACCCCTCAGTTCCCCGACGAGGACTTTGAAGCCCTGGCCGCCGATGTCTTGGCCTATGTTGAGAAGTGCTACAACATGAAGGCCGAGCGCCTGGGCGAGGACTTGATGCGCGAGCTCAATACCCAGGTCATGCTGCGCGTCATCGATACGCGTTGGATGAACTACCTGCAGGAGATGGACTACCTCAAGACCGGTATCGGCCTGCGCGGCTTTGGCCAGCGCGACCCGCTGGTTGAGTATAAGACCGAGGCCTACGGCGCGTTCCAGATGCTCGTCGATACCATGTACGAGGATTACCTGCGCACTGTTCTGCGCATTGAGCTCAAAGCTGCCCCGCGGGCTGTGGAGCACAAGGAGGACCCCGCCCTTAAGGGTGCGCACTTCTCTGGTCCCGCCGAGGTCGATGGCGACAACAGCGATTCAGTGCTGCGCAAGCAGGCTCAGGTGCAGGCCCGCACCGCCGTCCAGGGTGGTCCGGCTGCCGTTAACAACGGTGGCAAGGTGACGACCTACCGCAAGTCCGAGAGCGATGACCCTTATGTCAACGTGGGCCGCAACGAACTGTGTCCTTGCGGTAGCGGTAAGAAGTTTAAGTACTGCCACGGCAGGAATCGTTAATGACCGAGACTCTAGAGGTAACGCCCGCCGAGTTGGACGCATTTGCGGACCGACTCGGCGAGGTCGAGTCGTATCTCCATTTGGACGAGAAGCGCACCCGCGTAACGGAGCTCGAGGCCAAAAGCGTCGCCCCGGGCTTTTGGGACGACGCCGATGCCGCTCGCGCCACGATGGAGGAGATTGCACGCGCCAAGGAAGATATCGCTGCCGTGGATACCGCGCGGGGCGAGCTTTCCGATGCCCGCGCCGCGCTGGAGCTTGCCGAGGAGATGGGGGATGACCCCGACGCCGCCGCCCTTCGCGAGGAGGCTGCAGCCACGGCTGAGCGCCTGGCCCGTGCCATCGATGAGCTTGAGCTTTCGAGCTGGTTTACCGGTGAGTTCGATCACGGCGATGCCATTGTGACCATCAAGCCCGGACAGGGTGGTCTGGAGGCCCAGGACTGGACTTTCATGCTCTTTAAGATGTACATGAAGTACTGCCAGCGTCGCGGCTGGAAGGTCACCATCAACGACTGTCCCGCAGCCGAGGTCATCGGCATCGACCGCGCGACCTTTACCGTCGAGGGCAAGGACGCATTTGGCATGCTGCGCGCCGAGGCCGGCGTCCACCGCTTGGTGCGCATCAGCCCCACCGACGACAAGAAGCGCCGCCAGACCACGTTTGCCGGCGTCGAGGTCATCCCCGTGCTACCCGATGATATCGACATCGAAATTAGTCCCGATGACATCCGCGTGGACGTGTACCACGCGAGCGGCCCGGGCGGTCAGGGTGTCAACACCACCGACTCCGCCGTGCGCGTGACGCATTTCCCCAGCGGCATTGTGGTCACCTGCCAAAACGAGCGCAGCCAGATCCAGAACAAGGCCGCGTGCATGCAGATCCTCAAGGCTCGCCTGTACGAGATTGAGCTCGAGAAGCGCGCCGAGGCGCTCGATGAGATCCGCGGACCCAAGACCACGATTGGTTTTGGCAACCAGATCCGCAGCTACGTGCTCTACCCGTACCAGATGGTCAAGGACCTGCGCTCGGGCGTGGAAACCAGCAATGTCGAGGCCGTTCTTGACGATGGCGACCTGGACCCGTTTGTTATTGGCTACCATCGCTGGGCCACCGGCAACGCTGACGCGGAGACCCCGTCTGCATAAACCGCCCGGTTTATGTGGAAATGGATTAAAACCCTCCCAGCAGGGTGGTTTTGTATCCAGAGCAAACCCTGCGCAGGGGTGGTTTTTGTCCGGCGAATCGGTAGAATCGAATACAAGAAGAAGTTCAAAGCGCATCCGATGGGGTGCGCTTTTTTGAGGGAGGCAGCATGGCATATCGTCTGGACATCAAGCGCATTCTATCGATGAACTTCTTTCACGACCTGCCCCAGATTATGTTGGGGTGCGCTCTGGCCGCTATTGCGACCGACCTGTTTTTGATTCCCAACGGCCTTGCTGCCGGTGGCGTTACGGGCCTTGCCACCATTATCCAGGCGGTCGGCGCATCGCGTGGCCTATCGCTTCCCGTTGGTATTCAGACGATCGTGATGAACGCCTTGCTGTTGCTGGTCGTTATGCGCGAAGGTGGCATGTTCTACGTGGTGCAGACCGCGACGGGCTTTGTGCTGCTGGGCTTCTTTACCGATCTGTTCGCCCCGTTTGTAGCACCTCTGGCGGATGCGGACCTGATGCTTCCCGCCATGTGGGGCGGCATTATTACGGGCATCGGTTACGGCATGGTGTTGCGCGCCGGCGCCAACACCGGCGGCTCGGACACGATTGGCCAAATCATCTCGCGTAATACCTCGCTGCCGGTGGGCTCGACCGTCATGGCGATCGATGTTGCCGTATGCGCGCTGTCGGCTCCGGTCTTTTCAATCGAAAACGCACTATATGCAGGCCTTTCGATGGTCATTAGCGGCTACGTGATCGATGCCGTGGTCGATGGTGGCAACAAGCGCCGTATGGTACTCATCATCTCGGACAAGTTCCCTGATATCGCTGCCGATATCATGTATGGCCTGGGTCGTGGTTGTACCAAGTTTAAGGCGACTGGCATGTATTCGGGTGCCGAGAAGCCGGTGATTATGGTCATCGTGAGCCGTCGAGAGCTCAATACCCTCAAGACGATCGTGCGCGAGCGCGATCCTCACGCCATCGTGACGGTCGCTGACGTTACGGAAGCCTTCGGCGAGGGATTCAAGGACATTAGCGCGTAGGGTCGATCGCGTTCCATCCAAAAGACGTTCACATTGATAAACCGTTTCATCAGCGGTTCTGCCTGCTAAATTGTTCAAATAATGATAAAAACTCTGGTAAAGCCATCAGTTTCCAGCATAATGAATGACGTACGTGCATTGCGGCTGTGTTGGGATTACCTTCGGTGCCGTGCGCATTTTGTCTAATGAGGATGAAAGGAAGGCACAATGAGCGACGAAGAGCTCAAAAAGGTTGCCAACGAGGTAAGGAAGGGCATCGTCACCGGCGTGCACGCTGCCAAGTCCGGCCATCCGGGCGGTTCGCTCGGCGCTGCCGACATCATGACCTATCTGTACTTTGAGGAAATGAACGTCGACCCTGCCGACCCCCGCAAGGCCGACCGCGATCGCTTCGTGCTTTCCAAGGGTCACTGCGCGCCTGGTCTGTACGCCGTGCTCGCCGAGCGCGGATTCTTCCCCAAGGAGGATCTCGAGACGCTGCGCCACATCGGCAGTCACCTGCAGGGCCATCCCAACATGAACGATACCCCGGGCGTGGACATGTCCACCGGCTCACTTGGCCAGGGTGTCCCCGCTGCCGTGGGAATGGCGGTTGCCGCCAAGCACTGGGGCGATACTTACCGCACGTACGCCCTGCTGGGCGATGGCGAGAGCGAGGAGGGCCAGGTCTGGGAGG
Source organism: uncultured bacterium (assembly GCA_905215815.1). GTDB lineage: Bacteria > Actinomycetota > Coriobacteriia > Coriobacteriales > Coriobacteriaceae > Collinsella. The sequence goes on from CAJMRN010000087.1 coordinate 6,194, forward strand.
CCGCCATGTTTGCCGGCAACCAGCAGCTCGACAACCTCTGCGTGATCGTCGACCATAACGGCCTGCAGATCGATGGCCCCGTCGAGGAGGTCAACGACCCCATGCCGCTCGCCGACAAGTTCCGCGCCTTCAAGTTCCATGTGGTGGAGCTCGCCGACGGCAACGACTTCGACCAGATCCGCGCCGCCTTTGCCGAGGCCCGCGCCACCAAGGGTCAGCCGACCGCCATTATCGCTGAGACCACGAAGGGCAAGGGCGTCTCCTTTATGGAGAACCAGGTGGGTTGGCACGGTAAGGCCCCCAACGATGAACAGTTTGAGCAGGCCATGGCAGAGCTCACGGCCGCCGGAGAGGAGCTCTAGGATGGCAGACGTCAAGAAAATCGCCACGCGCGTAAGCTACGGCGAGGCCCTCGTCGAGCTCGCCAACGAGCACGATGACTTTGTGGTCCTCGACGCCGACCTGGCCGCCGCCACGCAGACCGGCAAGTTTAAGGCCGCCTGCCCCGACCGCTTCTTCGATGTGGGCATCGCCGAGAGCAACCTGATGGGTGTTGCCGCCGGTATCGCAACCACCGGCCGCGTCGCCTTCGCGAGCAGCTTTGCCATGTTTGCCGCCGGCCGCGCCTTTGAGCAGGTCCGCAACTCCATCGGCTATCCGCACCTTAACGTTAAGATCGGTGCCACGCACGCCGGTATCTCGGTGGGCGAGGATGGCGCCACGCACCAGTGCTGCGAGGATATCGCCCTCATGCGCGTCATCCCCGGCATGACCGTGATCGTTCCCGCCGACGACATCGAGGCCCGTGCCGTGACGCGCGCCGCCTACGAGTGC
>CAJMRN010000088.1 GCA_905215815.1 uncultured bacterium
CGGCGCCGACGACAGCCGTATCGCCTTCGACGCCACCACCCGCTCTCAGGCCAACGTCAAGAACGCCAAGAACCTCACCGAGCTGCCCTTGACCGGTGACCTGGGCATCAAGGTCTTCATCACCGTGGGCGTGCTGCTCATGGCTGCTGGCGCCGCCTTCGCCCTGAGTGCACGTATGCGCTCTTAATTCCCTAGCTTGATGACGCGGCGAGCGGGCGATCGTCGTCTCCTATCAGCGCCTGCGCACCGCGTTCTCATATTCCCTTTCGCCGCACCCCGTCGCGCTTGGACCCGCGGCGGGGTCGGTGCTTTAACCGTGTCCTCGCACCCACACCCCCGGAGGTGAACCACATGGAGGCAATCAAGCCCGTATCGACGATGCGCACGCCGAGGGGCGGTTCGAACCCGGCTTCCACCAGCCGGCGTAAACCGCCCCTCGTCCTGCGCCTGCTTTCCCTTCTGTGCTTTGCCGCCGGCTTTGTTATCGTGGCCACGCCCCTCGTCCTGCGCGCCATGTCCCAGGCCGAGCAAACTGCCGCCGTTACCGCTGCGCAAAACACCGTGGATGGCTGGCCCTATCCGCAAGCGGAGGAGGCCCTCGCGGCCGCTCGCGCCTATAACGAGCAGCTGGCTGCCGGCGGTCAGGACGTTATCGGCGAGGTCGTGGACCCGTTTGGAAACACCTCTGGCGCCTCCACCGCCTCTGGCTCTGAGGATTCCATCGCCTCGCAAGATACCACCTACCAGGGACTCCTTAACGCGGGATCGGGCCTTATGTGCTCGGTGCGTATCCCCAAGATCGACGTGAATCTGCCCGTGTACCACGGCACCTCCACCGAGGTGCTCGCCGCGGGCGCCGGCCACCTGTACGGAACGTCGCTGCCCGTGGGCGGCGAGAGCACGCATGCCGTGCTCACCGGTCACCGTGGCGTGCCGGGCTCGCTCCTGTTCACGCGCTTGGATGAGCTGCAGGTGGGCGACTCGTTCTACATCGAGGTGATGGGCGAAGAACTGGGCTACAAGATCGACCGCATAGACGTGATCGAGCCCGACGACGATTCCAAGTTGCGCGTGACCGCCGGCGAGGACCGCGTGACGCTCATGACCTGCACGCCCTACGGCGTGAACTCGCACCGTCTGCTGGTATCGGGTGTGCGTGCAAGCATTCCGGATGAGGTTCCCGTGCCCGAGGAGGCACAGGGCATCAACACTACCGCGGTGGCGCTGGGCGTTTTGGGCGCGCTGCTGGCCATTGTGATTGGCCTTTTCGTGGCCGGGCACGTGCGCAGGAAGCGCCGCGCGGCGCAGCGTGCTGCCGTTGCCGCCGCGGTGACGCTGGACGCCGACGTGGCTGGTGGCGATGGTGGAAACGGGTGGACCGTGGGAGCCTCCAGGCCTGCGGCCCCCTTCGTCTCCTCTGCTTCAGATCCTTCGGCTTCCCCCGATTCCGATGCTGATTCTTCCGGCTATCGCGGGCGACACCTGCGCTAACGCCCGCGTCGGTGCTCAATATCGCTCGAAGTGTAGCGCCTTCGCACGCTTCCCGGTCATTTGCCAGAACCGCGGCGCGATCCCGAACATGCCGTACGACGCGATGGTCGAGCTGCCCGCCTACATCGGCAAGAACGGCCCCGAGGTCATCTCGCGCGACAACATCCTGCTGTTCCAGCAGGGCCTCATGATGCAGCGGCTCAACTCCGAGAAGCTCGTGGTCGAGGCGTGCATCGAGGGTTCGTATGAGAAGGCGCTCAGGGCGTTCACGCTCAACAAGACGGTCCCGTCCATGACGGTCGCCAAGGAGGTTCTCGACGACATGATCGAGGCCAACAAGGATTTCTGGCCTGAGCTTAAGTAACGAGGCCTTCGACGGCCCGACTGCGAACGGTTCGCAGCGGACTATGAGGTCCATAGGCTCCCCCTGGGGTTCATCCAGGGGGAGCCTCTCAGAAGCGCCCGAGGGGCGCTTTTTGTGTATATGGAGGCAAAAGGGATATGCAGTCTTCATACATGGCCTCCTTTTAGGAGGGTCGATTTCTCCGGTTGATTTCCAATCTCAGCTGAACACATTGAGCGGATAAGCCGTTCCCGCAGTTAGCCGAAAGCCCCGGGGTCCCTCCCGGGCCCCGGGGCGGCATTTTCCCAGTTGAAGGAACGGTGGAGATGTGTTTCGGTGGGTCCGGTGGCCATGCTCCGCTCCCCGCCCGGCACCTCTTCCAAGGGAACCGACGAGGGCGCCGGCGCCCAGTATGTCTAAGAGAACGGTTCTTTGGGCAATACTGCTTATGATTTTACGACTGATGATAAGGGCGAAATCAGCGTCAAGGGCCTCGATGCTGGCGCTTACACGGTCGAGGAGACCCATACGCTCCCCGGCTATAACACCGTGCCCAAATTCACGTTCACCATTACTGCCACGGGTCTTAATCAGAATGAGGGCGAGAATACGTTGACGGTGACCACATCCAAGAATGGTTCTGGTCTCGTCACCAATTCCTCTTCTGGTGGCGGCACCGTTACCCTTACCGTCAAGAACAAGAAAGGCTCCGGCCTCCCGCTGACCGGTCTTAACGGCGTGTCCTTCACTTGGATCGCTGGCAGCGCAGTGCTGTGCATCGGCGTGGCACACCTCATCCGCAGCCGTAAGCAGGCTGAGGAGTCCGAGCACGAGTAACGCTCGCTCACCCATCCCTTTGGCAGGTGGGATGTGATGGCCATGAGACTTGCGGACACTTTTCTCGTCCATCCACGTTCTTGCTTTGCCATTCTCTTTTCGGGGCAGACTCCGCATTGGAGTCTGCCCCGTTTTTTTGGATAACGCAGCCAGCCTCTATCGTCCGATGCGGGCACGTTCGTCATCGCGTTTCTTGACTCGTATGAGGTTCGGTTTAAGGTCCGTAGGCGCACGCGCGGTGCGGACGGTAGAAGGCATTTGCGCCGCAACAAGCGCAAATAAGAATGCCCGGGGTTAGAGGCCCGGGCATTTAACAACACCGGAAACTGGTCGCCCGCGCTCCAAAGTACTTACGCGGGATGCGTCGTTTCCTATTGACATTGTATCCCGAATCGCTCAGCCGATTCGGGACATTTTGAAAACTCAAATGCGGGCCCATACTCGCACTGCGCAATGCTGCTAGGCTGCGTTGTCCGGCGCGGAAGCTTGCTAATCGGCTATTATTTGTTTAGACAACTTGAGTTGTAGAGGAGTGACCGGCGATGGTGCAGGGCGCCAAACATATGAAGAGCAATAACGCCGCGACAAACGGTGGCTCAAGCCCTCAGCCCAAACCTCAACCAAAACCCAAGCGTCGTCGCAAGCGGTTGCCGCGCTGGGCCGATCGGCTCATCACCATCGTCATCATCCTTATTGGCGTGGGCCTTATGACCTGGCTGTGGATCTTGGACCGGCTCGAGGCCTCGGGCGTGTTCAACCAGATCAGCACGGTGTCCAGCACCGTGGACGCGCTGTCTGCCGAGGAGCGCGAGCGCATCCTGCTCCAGGCGCGCTCCTTTAATGAGCAGCTGGCGGGCGAGGCCACCGAACTTCCCGCCGACCAGATCGAACCCTACGCCCAGCAGCTCATCTTTGACCGCGACCCCATGATGAGCTGGGTCGAGATCCCCTCCATTGACGTGAGCATGCCCATCTACCACGGCACGAGCGAAGAAGTCCTTATGGCGGGCGTCGGCCACCTGGAGGGCACGAGCCTGCCGGTGGGCGGCACCTCGACGCACTGCGTGCTCACCGCGCACTCGGGCATGCGCAACCTGAGCATGTTCGACGACATCCACTCGCTAGAGCCCGGCGACCTAGTGCTGCTGCACACCATGAACAAGACGCTCGCCTACAAGATGGTGGACTCCGAGGTGGTGCTGCCCGAGGAGATGGAGTCACTGACCATCGAGCCCGGCGCCGACAAGGTGACGCTCGTTACTTGCACGCCCTACGGCGTGAACGACCATCGTCTGCTGGCGCATTGCGTGCGCACCAAGTACAACAAGAAGGACGTCGACAAGCAAAAGTCGCTGGCCGGCCGCCACTGGGGCAAGCGCGAGTTTGCCGTGCTCATTGTGGTCGTGGCCATTGTGCTGTTGCTGCTGGACATCGTGATCCACGCGGTCCGCAAGCGCCGCAAGGCCAAGGCCTCGGCATAAGACATTCTCCAGAACCACCACAAAGAGAACCACCACAAAGGGGACAGGCACCTTTGTGGTGGTCGGGACTTCCAAACCATCACAACATTCGATGAAAATCGCGATTTTGACGAAAAGCGCCGAATGTTGTGATGGTTTTCGTTGTGGGCGGGACGGCTTTCGTTGCGGGCGGCGCGGTTTTCATTGCGGGCAGTACGGTTTTCGCTATGGACGGTGCGGTTTCGCTGCAGAACCGCCAGCCTGCCGCCTGCCAACCGCCGCCCTCGTTACGTTTTCGCTGCATTTGGGTAAAGCGCCTGCTCCAAGCCGGCGCCGCCCTGTATACTAGAGCGGTTTAACTGTTATGCGGAAGGGAGCGCCTATGGCACTCAGCGAGAAAGACGTGCGCGGCATCGCCGAGTACGCAAAGATCGCACTGACCGATGACGAGCTCACCCAGATGACGTCCTACATGAACGACGCCGTCCAGATGCTCGAGCCCGTCCTGCAATATGACTTGCCCGACGTGGAGCCCACGTTCCATCCTATCGGAAGCCTGTCCAACGTGATGGGCGATGACCTGCGCGAGCCCGAGCGCGACCTGCCGCTCGATGTCGCACTCGAAAACGCCGGTAGCGCGCGCGACCGCTACTTCCGCGTGCCGTCCATTTTGGGAGAGGGGGAGAGCGAGTAATGGCGCTAAGCTTCGATTCCCTTACCGCCGCCCAGATCGCCGCGGGCGTTGCCGCCGGCGACTTTACCGCTACCGAGGTGGCCCAGGCCTCCCTTGCCGCCATCGAGGCGCGCGAGGGCGGGGTCCAGGCATTCCTGCAGGTGGCGCCCGAGCTTGCGCTCGAGGCCGCCGCGCGTGTGGATGCCGACCGCGCCGCAGGCAAGCCGCTGCCCCCGCTTGCGGGCGTGCCGCTGGCCATCAAAGACAACATGAACCTCGTGGGCACGCGCACCACTTGCGCTTCCCGCATGCTCGAGAACTACCAGAGCGTCTACACCGCCACCTGCGTCCAGCGCATGCTCGATGCCGGCTGCCTGCCCATGGGCAAGGCCAACATGGACGAGTTTGCCTTTGGCAGCTCCACCGAGAGCTCGGCGTTCCATCGCACCAACAACCCCTGGGATACCGAGCGCGTGCCCGGCGGCTCCTCGGGCGGCTCCGCTGCCGCCGTCGCCGCGGGCGAGGTCGCGCTCTCGCTGGGCTCGGACACCGGCGGCTCCATTCGCCAGCCGGCGTCGCTGTGCGGCGTGGTGGGCTTTAAGCCCACGTATGGTGCCGTGAGCCGTTACGGCGTGGTTGCCTTTGGCTCGTCGCTCGACCAGGTGGGCCCCTTTGGCCGCACGGTCGAGGACGTCGCGCTGGCTATGAACGCGCTTACCGGTGCGGGCCACGATCCGTACGACTGCACCAGCCAGGACTGCGCCGTCGACTTTACCGAGCATCTCAACGACAGCATCGAGGGCAAGCGCGTGGGCATTATCCCCGCGTTTATGGAGGCCGAGGGCCTGACGCCCGAGGTCAAGGCCGCTGTTCAGCGCGCTGCCCAGGAGCTGCAGAACCAGGGCGCCGAGTTGGTCGAGGTCGACCTGCCGCACCTGGACGCCGCCATCGCCGCCTACTACGTCATCGGCCCGGCCGAGGCGTTCTCCAACCTGGCTCGCTTCGACGGCATTCGCTACGGCTATCAGGAGGAGGGCTGCGCCAACCTGTCCGACCAAAGCTCGCTCTCGCGCGCCCACGGCTTTGGCGCCGAGGCCAAGCGCCGTCAGATGCTCGGCGCCTACCTGCTGAGCTCGGGCGTGTACGACAAGTACTACTACGCTGCGCAAAAGGCCCGCACGCTCATCACGCAGGACTACGACGCCGCGTATGCCAAGGTGGACACCATCCTTATGCCCGCCTCGCCGCGTACGGCCTTTAAGTTTGGCGAGATCAGCGACCCCACGCAGATGTACCTCTCCGATCTGTACACTATCTCGCTCAACATTTGCGGCAACGGCGGTATCTCGGTGCCGCTGGGCCTGGGCGAGGACACCAAGCTGCCCGTTTCTGCCCAGCTGGTTGGTCCGGCCTTTAAGGACCGTCAGCTGCTCACGTTTGCCCGCGCCCTGGAGCGCGGCTTTGCCGATGCCGCCACGGGTGCGCCCGCGCTTTCCGTCGCGCCCGATTTTGCCGGGAAGGGAGGCGAGCTGTAATGAAGGAGCTTTCCGAGGTCCTGCAGGATTGGGAGGCCGTGATCGGCCTGGAGATTCATACCGAGCTCACCGCACTCGATACCAAGATGTTCTGCAACTGCAAGCTCAGCCACGATGACGAGCCCAACGCCAACGTGTGCCCGGTGTGCCTGGGCCTGCCCGGCGCCCTGCCGGTGCCCAACAAGCGCGCCATCGAGAGCATCGTCAAGGCCGGTCTCGCCACCAACTGCGAGATCCAGCGCCACTCGATGTTCTACCGCAAGCACTACTTCTATCCCGATATGGCCAAGAACTTCCAGACCACGCAGGGTCCGGTCGCCTTTGCCATGTACGGTCACCTGGACCTGGACGTGACCGGTCGCGGTGCCGCCGAGCGCCCCGACTGCGCGTTTGGCGAGGCCGAGGCCCAGAGCCTGGCGAGCGCCTCGGCCAACGCCGAGGGCCTGTCCACGTCCATGACGTCGACCATGCGCGAGGGTAACCAGCGCGCCGGTCACCTGGCCAGCTATGACGCGTCCAACCTGCAGATGCCCGAGCGTCGCGAGGACGGTTC
>CAJMRN010000089.1 GCA_905215815.1 uncultured bacterium
CGCGGTCATCGAACGAGATGCGAAGGGCGCCAAGAGCCTGCTCACGTCCAATACCCATGGCGCTGAGCACATGGCTCGGGTCCATGCTGCCGCGCGAGCACGCAGAGCCGGCCGAAACCTCAAAGCCGGCGGCGTCGAGCTTGATGATGAGCTCCTCGGAGTCCATGCCGTCGACGTAGATCGAAACCATGCCCGGCAGACGATCTGCCTGCGCGTAGTCGCCCATGGTGGCGTGAATGTGCGGATGGGCCGTAATCGTGGCGTAGAGCTTGTCGGAAAGGGCTTGCAGCTTCTCGCGCTCCTGGGCCACATGGGGCACCAGCGTACGGGCGGCAGCAGCAAAGGCCAGCTGCGTGCGCAGGTCCTGCGTACCGGCGCGACGTCCGGCTTCCTGTCCGCCGCCAAAGATGCGGGGGCGCAGCGGCGTGCGAGTCTTAACGTAGAGCGCGCCGGAGGCAACGGGACCGCCAATCTTGTGGGCGGCGACGGACATGGCGTCGACACCCAGCTCGGCGGCATCGAGCGGAATATGCAGATAGCCCTGGATGGCATCGGTGTGGAACAGGGCGCCTGCGGTGTGCGCAGCCGCGGCAAGCTCGCGGATAGGCTGCACCACGCCGGTCTCGTTGTTGGCGACCATGATACTCACGAGCGCGACGTCGTCGCCGAGCAAGTCGCTCAGCGCGGCAAGCTCGATGTAGCCCGCATGGCAGGGCTGCACTAGGTCGACGGTAAAGCCGGCAGCGCGCAGCAGCGGCAGGTTGTCCAGGATCGAATCGTGCTCGATGGCAGATACGATCACGCGGTTACGCTTGCGGTCGCGCTGACGAGCGCCCTCGGCAAGACCGAGGAGCGCCAGCTGGTTGGCCTCGGTGCCGCCGTTGGTAAGGATGATCTCGGACGGGCGAACGCGCGCGCCAAAGCTACGGGCAATCTCGCGACGTGCGGCCTCCAGACGCGCGGCGGCCTTGCGGCCGAGCGAATGCAGCGAGTTGGGGTTGACGCCGGCAAGCTCGCTGTCGTCATATTCGCGCTGCGCAAGGAGCGCCTCGGCGCGCATGGGCGTCGAGGCGGCATAGTCAAGATTCACGGGTATGCGGTTTTGACCTGCGGTCATAAGGGTTTATGCCTCCTGTGCAGCCTCGTTGCCCAGCTTCTGCAGCAGCGCAACCTCGGCGGCGGGATCTTCGGACTTAAATACGGCGGAGCCGGCTACGAGCACGTTGGCGCCGGCCTTGACGACCTCGGCAATGTTCTTGGAAGAAATGCCGCCATCGACCTCGATCAGGGGCGACACGCCGTGGCGCTCGCACATGGCCGTAAGCTCGTGCAGCTTAGGCAGAGTGCCCGGGATAAAGCTCTGGCCGCCAAAGCCGGGGTTCACGCTCATCAGCAGCACCATGTCGACAACGTCGATGATGCTCTCGAGTACGCACACGGGGGTGGCGGGGTTGAGCACCACGCCGGCCTTGACGCCGCGCTGCTGCAGATGGGTGAGCGTGCGGTGCAGGTGCGTGGAGGCCTCGTAGTGCACGGTGATCATGTCGGCACCGGCGTCGGCGTACCAATCGACCGTCTCGTCGGGGTTCGACACCATCAGGTGCGCGTCGACCGGCACGTCAGTGGAGCGCTTGACGGCCTTGAGGATATCGACGCCAAAGGTGAGGTTGCCGGTAAAGTGACCGTCCATGACGTCGAAGTGCACAAAGTCGGCGCCGGCGATCTTGCCGAGCTCGTCCTTGAGGCTGGCCATATCGGCCGAAAGAACGGACGGAGCGATTTTAATGGAACCCATGGTAGTAGCCTTTCTGCGCTAATCGGCGAGTCCGTAGAACTCTTGGGAGGGGACGCGGTCGGTAAGGATCTCGAGCGCCCTATCCAAAGTAACACCGTTGTAGAGCGTTTGCTCCACGGCAAAGGTGAGCGGAATGTCTACGCCCAGTGAACGGGCGAGCTCGCTCACGCTGCGGGCGGCAACGGCGCCCTCGACCACCATATGCGTGCGCGCCTGGTACTCGTCGAGCGAAACGCCGTGGGCAAACTCGAAGCCAAAGGTGCGGTTGCGCGAATGCTCGGAGGTGCAGGTGGCGATAAGGTCGCCCATGCCGGCAAGTCCCATGCAAGTCATGGCCTGACCGCCGCGGGCGTGCACCAGGCGGCTGATCTCTGCCAGGCCGCGCGTCATGATAAGAGCAAGCGTGTTGTCGCCCGCGCCGGTACCGGCAGAGATGCCGCACACGATAGCGATGACGTTTTTCATGGCGCCGCATACCTCGACGCCGGTCATGTCCTGCGACAGGTAGATGCGGAAGGCCGTGGAAAGCAGCAGTTCCTTAAAGGTCTCCCCTACTTGCTGGTCTTCACTGGCGATGACGGCAGCCGAAAGCCCGCCGCGGCAGATTTCCTCGGCATGGTTGGGGCCCGAGAGCGCCGCCACGCGCGCTTCGTTGCCGATCTCGCTGGCGATGACCTCACTCATGAGCAGGCCGGACTCGGGCTCGATGCCCTTGGTGAGGCACAGAACCGGCGTCTCGTCCGCGATGAACGGCGCCGCCTGGTGGCAGACGTCGCGCAGATGCGTCGAAGGCACGGCAAAGATGATCGCATCAGCACCGTCGAGCGCCTGGGCGAGCTCGGTCGTTGCTACCACGTTGTCCGGCAGCTCGTATCCCACCAGATACCGGGGGTTGCGGTGCTCGCCGTTGATGCCGGCGGCCGTCTGCTCGCTATGGGCCCACATGGCCACGCGCTCGGCTCGCGCAGCGGCAAGTCCGGCGACGGCGGTTCCCCAGGAGCCGGAGCCAATCAGCGCAACATTCATGACTCTCTCCTACTTATCGTCGGGCTCGGTGACGCGCTTGGTAAACGAGAGCTTGGACTCCTTACCGGCCATGAGCTTTTTGATGTTCGCACGATGGGCCCACACCACGGTGATGCCGATCATCGCCATGCAAAACTTAAGGCCAAGGCTGCTGTACGGAAAGACCGCACAAGCGGCGATGGGAAGACCGATGGCCGCGGCAAGCGAGCCCACCGACACAAACTTGGTGATGGCGACGGCCACGATAAACATGCCCAGCAGCGAAAGCCCAATGGGCCAGTACCATGCGAGGATTACGCCCAGACCGACCGCGATGCCCTTGCCGCCATGGAAGTTGAGGTAGGGCGAGAAGATATGCCCCCATACGGCCGCCAGGCAGATGACGCCGAGCATCCAATCGCCGGCGGCACCGGGGGCCATAATGCTCACGGGGAAGCCATAGCCCAAGTCGGCAATGAGCGGACGCGCGATAAGGACGCAGATGGCGCCCTTCAGGCAGTCGAGCAGCAGCGTGAGCGCCGCGACCTTGGGGCCGGCTACGCGCAGGGCGTTGGTGGTGCCGATGTTGCCGGAGCCCGCCTTGCGAATATCGGTGTGGTTAAACACGCGGCCCAGGATCAGGCCAAACGGAATCGCTCCGATAAAGAACGAGACCACGGCGCAGATGGCGGTCAGCAGAATCGGATTATGCATCCTTTTGCTCCTTCTTCCTAAAGAAGAGTCGAATGGGCGTGCCAGAAAAATCGAAGGTCGAGCGCATACGGTTCTCCACGTAGCGCTGGTAGGTGTCGTTGACCAGGTCGCTGTGGTTGACGAAGAACGTGAACGTCGGCGGGTTGACGCCCGTCTGGGTCACGTAGTGCATGCGCAGGCGACGCTTGCCGTCCACCACGGTGTGACCAAACTCACGCAGGTCGGTGAGGAACGTGTTGAGGCGCGAGGTGCTGATCTTTTGCGAGCGCGTCTTCTCGGCGGCGTCGACCATGCCCCAGATCTTCTCGACGCTGCGGCCGGTCAGGGCCGAGATGCGCAGGTACTGGGCCCAGGGAGCCATGACGCCCAGACGGCGGTCGACGGTCTCCATGCAGGCCTCGCGCTTGCGGTCGTCGTCGAGCAGGTCCCACTTGTTGAGCAGCACCACGATGGCGCAGCCGCGCTCGATGGCCAAGCCCATGACCTTCTGGTCCTGCTCGGTGACGCCCACGGAGGCATCGACGACGAGCAGCGTCACGTCGGCGCGGTCGATGGCACGCAGGCCGCGAACCATGGAGTAGTACTCGATGTTCTCGTACACGGTGCTCTTCTTGCGAATGCCCGCGGTGTCGACCATGCGGTAGTGCTTGCCGTCGCGCTCGACAACGGTATCGATGGCGTCGCGCGTGGTGCCGGCGATGTTCGACACGATGGAACGGTCGGCGCCCAGGATGCGGTTGAACAGCGAGGACTTGCCGGCGTTGGGTCGGCCGATGATGGCGACGTTGAGCGCGTCAGGGAACTCGTCGGCGACCTCGTCCTCTTCCTCGGGCAACAGGGCGACGATGTCGTCGAGCAGGTCGCCCGTGCCGTGGCCGTGCAGGGCCGAGAGCGGCGTGGGCTCACCGATGCCGAGCGAATAGAACTCCCAGATGTTGTCGTTCTCGCGATCGGGATTGTCGAGCTTGTTCACCAGCAGAAAGACCGGCTTGTCGGAGCGCTTGAGCATGCGGGCGACCGACTCGTCCTCCTCGGTGACGCCGGTGCGGCCGTCGACCACAAACAGGATGACGGCGGCTTCCTCGGCGGCGGCGAGTGCCTGGTCGCGGATGGACGTGGCAAACACGTCATCGCTCTTGAGCGGCTCGATGCCGCCCGTGTCGACGATAGTGAACTCGCGGCCGTTCCAGTCGGCCGTGTGATACGAACGGTCGCGCGTGACGCCGCGGGACTCGTGGACGATGGCGTCCGAGGTCTGGGCTAGGCGGTTAACGAGCGTGGACTTGCCCACGTTGGGGCGTCCAACGACGGCGACGATAGGTTTCATCTGCTCTCCTTTAATGGGTAGGGTCAGTGGAATTAGTAGAGTCGGCAGGCACAATGCCAAGGATGTGCTCCAGGGTATCGAGCAGCTCATGCGGCATGGTCGACACCACATGAACCTCGGCGCCGCGATTGGTAAGGCTTGCGAGTAAATCGTCACGATGATACTCGTCAAGCGTCATGCCGTCAGCGTTGAACATGAGCTTAGGCACAAAGAGCATAACCCCCGACAGGTCTTGCGGCAGCTGCTCCAGGATGTCGCTCGCGACGATTAGGCCGGTCACGTCCACGTTGCCGCCAAAGTAGCGGTTCTTGATGGCCGTGACGGTGCCGGAAAGGCCCTGTGGAGACTCCACGAAGCGGGCGACGGTATCGCGTGCGCTGGCGCCCGAAAGACATACCAGGCGCTGGTCGCGGGCGGTCATAGCCTTGCGAACGCTGGCAAGGCGCTCGGCGTCGGCGGCAAGGACATCGTCTGTCTCGTCCAGATACGAGCGGATCATGCCGATGCCGTCGTAGTACTGAGGGTAGCCGTCGTAAAAATCGGCCTCGGGCGGCTCGATACCGGCGTCCAGATAGAACTCGTCGCTCATCTGGAACGTGTGGCGGCCAAAGCGCTCGTACGCGCGATCCTGGAAGGGTCGGATCATGGCGATGGTCTCGCGCGCCAGCTCAGGCTTGTCGCTGTAGGACCAGCTAAAGCGGTTCTGGTGCTTGGTAAAACCGAGCGGCACGACGCCTAGGCTCGTGATCTGTTCGTGCTCCTCGCAAAAGCGCAGGGTCTTCAGCAGTTCCTCGCCGTCGTTCATGCCGGGGCACAAAACGATCTGGGCGTGAATCTCGATGCCGGCGGCCATGATGGCCTCGAGCACGTCCATGCCGCGCTGGGCGTTGCGGCCCATCATGCGGCGGCGGACATCGGGGCTTACGGCATGGACCGACACGTTCATGGGGCTCATATTTCGGTCGATGACGTTTTGCACGTCCTCGTCGGAAAGATTCGTGAGCGTGACAAAGTTACCCTGTAAAAAACTCAGGCGGTAATCGTCGTCGCGGATGTAGAGCGTGGAGCGGCCGCCCTTGGGCAGCATGGTCATAAAGCAGAACACACAGGCGTTAACACAGGTACGCATGCCGTCGAAGATGGGACCATCGAACTCTAGGCCCCAGTCCTCGCCGGGAAAGCGGTCAAGCTCGACGGGGGTGACGGTGCCGTCGCGCGGGTCGAAAACCTCCAGCTCGACGGTGTCGTCGTCTGCTTCCCAAAGCCATACGATCATATCGGTCAGCTTCTCGCCATTGACCGTGAGCACGCGCATGCCCGGCTCGATACCCACATCCCATGCGGGCGACTCGGGACGCACGTTCTTAACGAGCGCGCCCTCACCCGGCTCGGGGTCGCGGCTGCGCCCGTAATCGGCCACCTCGGCGGCGTATGCGGGTACGGTCTGGTCCATGATTAGCGGCAAAGCTCCTTGATGCGCGCAACGGCGCGTTCGATGTGTTCTTGCGGGGTGGAGGCTCCGGCGGTGATGCCGATGTGGCGCGCGCTGGCAAACCATGCGGCCTCGAGCTCGGAAGCTTCCTCGATGTGGTGCGTGTGCTCGCAGACGTCGGCGCAGATTTGCGCCAGGCGACGGGTGTTGCCCGAATTTTTGCCGCCCACCACGACCATGCAGTCGCAGCGGTTGGCAAGTGTGGCGGCTGCCTGTTGACGCTCACTCGTGGCGGCGCAGATGGTGTTGATCACGCGCAGTTCCTGCACGCGCGGGGTGATGGAGGCCACAACCTCGGCCAGGTTCTGCGCGGTTTGGGTGGTCTGCACAACCAGGCCCACCTTGCCTTTGAGCGGAAGCGCGTCCGCATCGGCAGCGCAACTCACGACCTGCGCGTCATCGCCGGCATGGCCCAGAATGCCCTCGACCTCGGGGTGGCCTGGCTCGCCCACGACGATCACGCGGTCGCCGATGGTTGCGCCGT
>CAJMRN010000090.1 GCA_905215815.1 uncultured bacterium
TTCTTTACGCCCGCGCCCTGCATAGAGTTCGATTCTCCGCGGTACGGGGGATCCGTTGATGGGTTGAGTCCGGGGCAAGGCGCCCGATCGACATCGCATCGATATTGGACTGAGGCATTGCGCGGAGAATCCGCGTATTTGCTTCGCAAATCCGCACCGGCTTCGGCCGCCTGCCGGCGTCCTCGCCCGCGGGCTAAAAACGCTTACGCGTTTTCTTTACGCCCGCGCCCTGCACAGAGTTCGATTCTCCGCGGTATCTATATGTAATAAAAAAGCAGGTAGAGACACTTCTCTACCTGCCTGTAACTATTGGTGGAGGCGCGGAGAATCGAACTCCGGTCCACGAAAGCCCCCTGATTGGCATCTCCAAGCTCAGTCGCTGGTTTTGTCTCGGACGCTTTGCGCGCAGCGACACGCTCGCGGCATCCCAACCGGTTCGGTCTTAGCCCGCGCCATACCGATTACGTGCGCAGGAGCATTCCCCTAAAATGACGTCGCGCCGGTGTCGGGGAAATCACCGGGTTGACGCGCCGCTATAAACTAAGCAGCGAGAGCCATAGGCTCAAAAGAAGAGTTGTTGTCAATTCAATTTGACGGTACCTCTGTTTAACGAGGCGAGGAGACCTCGGCTTGCTTCCTCTCTCAGAGCTATCGTGTCGAAACCAGTCGCCCCCGAATGTCGGGAAAGTCTGGATGGCATCGAGGCTGCAAGCACCCGATAACCGTCGACTTTTCAAGGAACACGCGGGGTGAACCCCGCTCGTGGATAGCTATCTTACCACGTTCTAAAGGCAGACAGCTGTTCTATGCACGAGCTGTGAAGACCTCAATGTGCGCTGCACTTCGCACTTTTGCTACCGATCGCGTCACGTATATTTTCGCCAAGCAAAATTGAACCGTCGAAAGGACCGTTATGGATGCCAAGCAGCAACTCGTCAATGCCCTCGCAGGCCTGGGCTCAACCATTACCGAAGCGATGGATGTCATCGAAGGCTTTGTCCCCTGCGGACATCCCGCCCTCACGGTATCGAACGCACTCGTCGCGCTGGACGCCGACGATAATGCAGCTCTCGCCCAGCAGCTTGAGACCGTCGAGAGCTTTATCGACCACGTGAGTGAGAACCGCGGCGTGGCCGCCTACCACGGCATCGAGGTCGAGCTCGCAGGTCCCAAAGCCGACCTGCTCGCAGCAATCCGCGAGGTAGGCACCCTTATGCAGACCGCAGGCGTCAAGAACACCCAGGTCAACGAGTGGGTCTACCGCAGCTTGGCAGCACTCAACAGCTCCGAAGAAAAGGCAGCCGAGCAGCTCGCAGAAAGTCACGCCATCAAGGCCGAGCTTTTGTAAATAGCAGACGCGGGCCCCTTGGCGCATCGTCGTCCAAGAGGCCCGCAAACAGTTCGCGTCAACCGATAGCCGCGCCACCACGTTCGGCCAAAGCCAGAATCGGCATCATTTGGCGCGGGGTCTTTGCTGCAAGATCGGCATGTTCGAGCAGCTTGCGATCGTTGGTCACCAAGTAATCGACCTGGGCGCGTTTGCATGCGGCGAGTACCAGGTTGTCCTCGTAATCGCGATGGAGGGCTAAGTATTTGTCGGCCAGCCAAAGGTCCGACGCATCTGCACCCACGGCCGTGGCGTTTTCGGTCATGTTCCGAACAAACGCCGACGCCGCATCGCCAATTGCACGGGCAGATGCCTCGTCGAGCGCTCCCCCGCTGGAAAGAACGCTACGCTTCAGCTCGTGTTGGACAACGTACAGCACGTCCTTAGCGATATGCACCGGGAAGAACAGCAACGTCCCCGTCTCCGTCGCCTGCCCAATAAACGCACGCGCGGCAAACGACTCGGCATGGTCGACGCAAAACGAATCAACCCATACGTTGGCATCCACCATTATTTTGAGGGGAGCCCCGCTCACAGGATCATCCCCTTTTGGCGATAGCGCTCGTCCATGACTTCGGAATAGATTGTGTCCCAACCGCGATCGTCGGATACAGGCGACGCAGCGATGCCCAGGTCCGCGTAAAGCTGATCCGCCGCCGCCCATGATGCGGCAAACGGCGAGGTGGCACCAGCACTAGGCAGTTGGTCGTCAACGGCCGACAACACCTCTTCGCACGAACCGCCGCCCTGTGCAACCTTCGCTACGACCTTTTTGATAAGCTCGGGCAGCGAGGCGCCCGAAAGCCGCAACGCTTCCTCCGCATGGTCCTTGACCTGACGATCAACGCGAACGTTCACCTGCGCCATGCCGCCAACAGCACCCATCTCAACCTCACCTTCGACTCCTGCTATCTCTGCTAGCATCACTATATATTGCTGCTAGCACATGGTCAAACGCAAAGGCCTGCATTCTGGCGGATGCAACACCGTCCGAATGCAGGCCATAAACTCAAGCAAAAACGCTAGCGCAGGTACGCTTTCGCGTTGCTCAGGCTGTAGGCAATCGTCGAGCCGTTGTGCAGCAGCGACGACGCCTGCGGCGTAATCGTGCCGGTAATGCCGAGCGCCAGCAGCGCCGAGTTGGTGAGCATCACCTTAGAATAGGAGCTCGTCAGACGATCAACGAGACCCTGACTCATGCGGCGCAGGCGCACGACCGCGGCCAGATCCGTATCGGTCAGGATGATATCGGCGACCTCCTTGGCGATGTCGCTTCCGCCACCCATTGCCAGCCCCACGTCGGCCAGGCCCAGCGCCGGTGAGTCATTGACGCCGTCGCCCACCATGGCAACGTGGCGCCCCTCGCCCTTAATGCGCTCCACATAGGCGTACTTGTCCTCGGGTAGCAGTTCGGCCTTAAACTCGTCGACACCTGCCTCTCGTGCAATGCGCTCGGCCGTGCGCTCGGAATCGCCTGTGAGCATAACGACATGCTTGACGCCCAGAGCATGCAGGTCGGCGATGGCCTCACGGACCCCGGCCTTGAGCGGATCCTCGATGCCGAGCACGCCGACGACCTTGCCATCGACCGCCAGATACAGCGGCGACAGGCCCTGCATCTGAGACTCGATTTGTTCCTTAATGTCGGACTCGAGCTGCGCGCCCTCGTCCTCAAACACAAAGTGTGCCGAGCCAATAATTGCGCGACGACCCTCGATAGACGAGGCAATGCCGTGTGCCACGATGTACTCGACCGCAGCGTGACGCTCGCGGTGCTCGAGCCCGCGCTCGCGTGCCGCATTGACCACGGCGCGTGCCACCGGATGCGGGAAATGCTCCTCCAAACAAGCGGAAAGGCGCAGGACCTCGTCCTCGCTCCAGCCATCGGTGGTGAGCACGCAGGCAAGACGCGGCTGCGCCTCGGTAAGCGTGCCGGTCTTATCAAACACAATGGTGTCGGCCTTGGCAAACGACTCAAAGTACTTCGCGCCCTTGACCATGACGCCCATCTTGGCGGCATCGCTCATAGCGGTCATGACGGCAACGGAACCCGTAAGCTTGAGTGCGCACGAGTAGTCGACCATCAGCGCTGCCGAAGTCTTGATGAGGCTGCGCGTGGTAAGAGCGACAAGACCTGCAAGCAAGAAATTCCACGGGACGATCTTGTTGGCAAGGTCCTCCATATGCGACTGGCCCTCGGACTTGAGTGAATCGGCCGTCTGCACGAGCGAGACGATCGATCGGAGCTTGGTCTGAGCCGTGTTGGCGCGCACGCGCACCAAGATGCTGCCGTCTTCCACGACGGTCCCGGCGAACACGTCATCGCCTGCGCTGCGCTCGACGGCAAGCGGCTCGCCGGTCAGGGTCGCCTGGTTGACCATGGCGCTCCCCTGTTCGACCACGCCGTCAATGCAGATGGACATGCCGGTGCGCACGGCCACCAAGTCACCGGGCTCAAGCTCGGTCGCGGCAACGCTTACCTCGGTGTCGCCGACCACTTTTTGTGCCTTATCGGGCACGTCGAGCAGCGAGTTGATGAGCTCGTTTTCGCTCATGGCGCGGGTGTAGTCCTCGAGCAGCTCACCCACGTTGAGCAGGAACATCGTCTGGCCCGCGGTGTCGACATCACGCTTGACGAACGAAATGCCGATGGCCGAAGCGTCGAGCACGGGAACGGTCAGGCGAGGCTGCGCCAGCTCATGAAGGGCAGCGCGCAAAAAAGCCATGTAACCGGCCACGACAAACACCGCACGCAGAGGCGTCGGCAAGAACCAGCGACGTGCGTAATGGGCACCGACGAGTGTCGCCAGGTCCATAACGAGTTTGTGCTTGCGTGGCTCAAGCTGCATCACGTAACCCGTCTTTGCGTCGGCAATGGCCTGAGCGTCGAGCGCACCGACGGCGGTCAGCACGGCATCGCGGCGCGGCTCATCATATTCGAGCGCCATCTGGCCGATGCGGCCGTAGACGCGCACCTTGCGCACGCCGTCGATTTCGCCGCCAAGCTTAAGAAGTGCATCGAGATCGCTCTCTGGCACAGGACCCGCCAATTGAAGACGGGTCCTGCCGGGGATCTCGCTAATAATCGAGAATCTCATAGTTTGTGCCTGGGAGCGTTACTCGGCTGCCTCGTCAGCAGCGGCCTCGCTCTGGGTGATGTAGGCAGCCTCGGCAACCATGTCATCGACATTGGCCTTGGCCTGCTCGACCATGTCCTGGTAGCAGTTCTTGACGCGCATACCGCACGCGATGCCCTGCACGCAGGCGTTCTTTACCGGAGCGCTGGTGAGCAGCTTGATGCCGGCCGTACCAAGCAGAAAACCGCCACCGACAAGCAGGGTGTTAAACGTCGACTTCTTCATGTTGCTTCTCCCTTTTGCCGCATTGGACGCGGCACGGTGCCTCAGCACCCGAGTAAATAAGTTTGCTCGAGCACACTTTTGGAAAATAGTTTAGTTTATCTAACTATTAAGTTCAACAAAGGTTAACTTTTTGGAAATCTTGGGTCGCGGAACAGTCGACTTCTGGCGATCCACCCGCCGCGATGTACATCCGCGACGCCAAAGAGGAAGCCCCTCCCCTCTCCAGCAAATTGAAGGTGAATGGTTTTCCGCGAAGTGAACGAGCAAAATCGGACCCCCGAAGCATCCGCATTTTTTCGCAGCAAAACCGCAGGAAACACTCGACAAAACCACGGGAAACCGAGCCAGAAAAGTGTTGATGTTTCAAGGGTCCAAAATAGGTCGTTCACTTCGCGGAAAAGCATTCACCTTCGTTTTCAACATCCATAAAGAATGAGGGCGCCATCGGCGCCCTCATTCACCAAATTCAATCCAGCCCACCTGACCCGAACGGCCGAGTCGTCACAGAACCCGGGAGCCCCGGCAGGGCGGGTGCTTGCTCAAAATGAGTTCCGCACGCAAAGAAGGCCACTTAATGTGGCCTTCGTCTTGCGCAGGACTGTTTGAAATTTTGAGGAAGCACCCGCCCTGCCGGGGCTCCCGGGTTCCCGCTTACGAGAGCGACGTTCTCAGCAACTCGTTGAAGAGCTTCGGGTTGCCCTTGCCGCGGCTCGCCTTCATGCACTGACCCACCAAAAAGCCGATGACCTTCTGGTTGCCGTCACGATACTGCTGCGCCTGATCGGCACAGTTTGCCAGCACCTCGTCCACGATCGGCTGCAGCGCGCCGGCATCGCTTACCTGACGCATACCGCGCTCGTCGACGATCTTATTGGGGTCGTCGCCGGTCTGGGCCATGGCCTCAAAGACCTCGTGCGCTTGGTTGGAGCTGATGGCATCGGTCGCCAGCAGCTCGGCAAGGGCTGCCACCTGAGCCGGTGCAATACCGGACTCTGTCAGCGACACGCCCGCACCCTTAAGGTAGGCGATCATCTCGTTCACCAGCAGGTTTGCGACCGTCTGAGCCTCCTTGCCAGCCATGCCGGCAGCGGCGGCCTCAAAGAACTCGGCAAACTCGGGGTCGCCGGCGATCTGCTCGGCATCGGCCGCCTTAATGCCAAAGTCGGCCTCAAAACGGGCACGCTTGGCATCGGGCAGCTCGGGGATCTCGCCTCGGCAGCGGTCGATGAACTCGTCGTCCAGATCGAACGGCGCCAGGTCGGGATCGGGGAACAGACGATAGTCGTCAGCCGTCTCCTTCACACGCATGACCACGGTGCGCTTGCGGCTGGGCTCCCAGTGGCGGGTCTCCTGATAGATGATGCCGCCCTCCTCGAGCACCTCGGCCTGGCGGCAAATCTCGTAGGCAAGGCCGTCGTGCAGGCTCTTAAACGAGTTGAGGTTCTTAAGCTCGGTCTTGGTGCCCAGCTTGGTCTCGCCGCGGCGGCGCAGCGACACGTTGCCGTCGCAGCGCATGGAACCCTTCTCCATGGAGCAGTCCGAAATGCCCAGCGTCACAAAGATGCGACGGAGCTTCTCCATAAACAGGCGGGCCTCCTCGGGCGTACGCAGGTCGGGCTCAGTCACGAGCTCAATCAAAGGCGTGCCGCAGCGGTTGTAGTCGACGAGCGACTCGGCCGCGGCGGTAATGCGGCCCTCGGCGCCGCCCACGTGGACCATCTTGGCGGCGTCCTCCTCCATGTGGATGCGCAGGATGCGGATGGGCACCGTGTAGGAACCGTCCTCGCGGCGCTCGGGCATCTGCAAGTTAGAAGCATCGTAGCTGGCCAGGTGGCCGGCGCGCTGGTTGCCCTCGCGCATGGTCGACGTCATAGACGTGGAC
>CAJMRN010000091.1 GCA_905215815.1 uncultured bacterium
TGGCCGCTCTGGCGGATTTCCCGCGCGACGGACGCGAGCATCGCGCCCGCTTCCCGCGCCTCGCAGTTGAGCGTCGTCGTCAGCGTCAGCGTGCGATAGCCCAGCGCCTCGGCCGAGGCCTTCGCCGCGTCGCAGAGGGCGCGGACGTTGCCGGTGATCTGCGTCTCCACGTTGTCGAGCACCTTCGGCGTCTCCCGCCGCCATGGCGGCCTCCAGCTTGTCCATGCTCTCGTCATCTAAAAACTTGAGGGCAAAGCGGGCAAGCATTTCCCCGCCCATCAGCCGAGCACACGCGTCATCATAATTAGCGCCGATCTTCTCATACGCCTCACGCATGGAAATCATGGGTTAAAACTCCTTTGGTCAAACTAAATCGTGGGAAACGCGACGACGTCAGCGGGGCGTGCCAACGTCTCGGCAATTTGGTCCTGCACCTCGAGCAGGCAATCGAGAAGCAGCGGGTTAAAGGTACCGCACTTACCGTCCAGGATCATCTGGATAGCCTCCTCGTGCGGGATGGCATCCTTGTACACGCGCACGCTCGTCAGCGCATCGTACACGTCGGCCACCGAAACCACCTGTGCGGCAATGGGAATTTCGTCGCCCTTAAGGCCATCGGGATACCCCTTGCCGTCCCAGCGCTCGTGATGCCAACGCGCAATCTGGTACGCATATTCCATAAGCGCATTGCCGGCGTGATGGCTACCCAGCTCAAGCAACATGTCGGCGCCGATCGTGGTATGCGTCTTCATAATCTCGAATTCCTCGGGCGTAAGGCGTCCGGGTTTGTTGAGAATCGCATCGTCAATCGACATCTTGCCGATATCGTGCAGCGCCGAAGCCAGGGCAATCGTGGAGCGCTCCTCATTGTCGAGGGAGATCGCGCCGCTACGCTGGACCAGACAGCCAAGCAGCAGCTCGGTCAGCTTTTCGATGTTCGTAACGTGCCTGCCGCTCTCGCCGTTGCGAAGCTCCATGACGCCGGCCATGATGTCGATGAGCATGCGACTGTTCTTGACGCGCTCGTTGTACTGCTGGGACAGCAGGTTCGTCAGGCGGCGCTGTTTGGCGTATAGGCGGATGGTGTTGCTTACACGGCGGCGCACGACACGGGAGTCAAACGGGCGGTTGATATAGTCCGAGGCGCCCAGCTCGTACGCGCGCAGAACCGCATCATCGGAATCTTCGCTCGAAATCATGATGACAGGCAGATTATCGATACCCGATCGGCGCGACAGATCGGCCAGCACCTCAAAGCCACTTATGCCCGGCATGACAATGTCCAGCAGCACGAGCGACAACTCATCGCCATAGCGGTCGACCATGTCGAGCGCCGTACGACCGTTGTCGGCCTCGAGGATGCAATACTCGTCCTTGAGCATCTCGTTGAGAATGGCTCGGTTCATCTCGGAGTCATCGGCGATAAGCACCAATGGCTTTTCGCTTTGGAAGGCCTCGATGGAATCGGCATCGGTCACGACCGTACCGGCTTTTGCCTTAGCGCGGCTCAGTAACTGGACAGCGCGGCCAACGCCCCCATCGACCGTCTCGCCATGAATGCGAACGCCACCAACACATGCCGTCAAGCTCACGTACTCATGGCCCGGAATAATCGTGGAATGAACGGCATCGGATACCTGATGCAGGCGACGGGTGAAGTCATCGGAGGGAATATTGGGCATGACGACCACAAACTTGTCGCAGCCATAGCGCACAAGCTCGTCAGTCGAACGAATTCCGCTGCGTATGGCTGTTGCCACAGCACCGAGCGCAAGATCGCCGGCATGACGGCCACACGTGTCGTTGAAGACCCTAAAATCATCAAGGTCGATCATCGCAACGCCGGCATTCATGCGGGCGCTTCGGAGCTTTTCCTCGTAATATCGGCGATTGTGCACGCTCGTCAGCACGTCGGTGTAGACAAGGTCCTCTTCTGCGGCCTCTTGCTCATCGATCGGACGCACCATCAGCAGGACGTGAGGCTTGCCCTCGACCTTCAGAGGGCGCAGATGGGCGCGGTACTCAACGCCATCGTTGAGCAGTTGCTCCGACACCTCATCGGAATCTGTCAAGACCTCAAGACTCGACTGACGCAGACAAGGGCAGCGATCGCCGGCGAGCAGGCAGTTGGGCTCGCTCTTAATCTGATCGGCCGACAGCAAACGTACCACGGGGTAGGTCTTCGCGACACGGGCGACCTCGGCGGCAGCCTCCTCGTCGGTTAGATTGACCTCGTGACTATTGAGCATATGGGGCCCTTTCGATAGTTTCGCATGGTAGCGGTGGGTTCCAAATGGCACAAGGGTAACACCTTGCCGATGCAGGTAAGCACGTGAATGCTGTTACATTTTTATGAGTTGGCAGACGGCGCGATTGAAGCCGCAGACGTGAGGTTTTGAGCACATTTGTTAACGCAGCCGAAACGTTTGCGAGTGAAGCCTGTTTTGTTTTTTACAGCTGTTAGAGCCCCAGGATGCCACGGACAGTCTGGGCAGCCGCTGCCGGGCGATCGCGCAGGCCGTTGTGCGCACCGGGAACCATTGCGAGTGGACAGTCCAAAAGCTCAGCCGCCACCCTCGTGCCCGCCTCGCGGGGCGTGCCAATCGAGAGCTCGCCCAGGAGCACGGCGGCCACCGTTTTTGACGCACGAACGCTATCCCAATCGGGAACGCAGGTCATAGTGATCCCGTATTCGTTTGCCATGAAACTACGGCCGTTGCGCAGGGCATGCTTGGCTTCTGCCTCGGTTAGCTTGGGAGCCTCAGGGTCCGAATCGCCGATGGCGCCCAGGAAGGCCCGCAATGCCCTGGAGACCTTTCCCGCGGCGATCATC
Source organism: uncultured bacterium (assembly GCA_905215815.1). GTDB lineage: Bacteria > Actinomycetota > Coriobacteriia > Coriobacteriales > Coriobacteriaceae > Collinsella. Next base: position 2,834 of record CAJMRN010000091.1, read on the forward strand.
TCGAGCAAAACCGGGGCCGCGCCCAGACCGGCACCCTCATCTGTCACGGCGGGTTCATGCAGAATCGCACGTGAGATTATGGCGGGGTTTGCACGGAGAAGCTCCAGCGCCACCAGCGTACCGGCACTGTGCGCGAGCACGTTTGCCGGAGCGCCAATATGCTCGATAACGGCCTGCAGGTCGGCGGCCTGGGCGGCGAGGTCGTAGCGTCCGTCTGCAGCGTCGCCGCTCTCGCCGCAACCGCGGCGGTCGTAGGCAATGACGCGATAGTCGCAGGCGAGCTCGCGGGCGATGCCGTCAAAAAAGACACCATCGACACACGCACCGTGCACGCACACCAAGGCGGGTGCATCAGACGATACATCCACGCCAGCATACTCGCGGCAGGCGATCGTAGTGCCTGCATTCTCGACCGTAAAATCCATACTGTGGTCCCATCGTCAACACCACCAGACCGTGCCGGGGTGCGGCTTGGCCAGATGGCGTCATTTTGTGCGTACATGAATGCGCTTACTGTACCCGACTCGCACTCTTTCATGACAGGGTTTCGGAAACTCACTCGATTGCAAGGTTTCTGCCTAAACAACAGCACCCAAACCCGCGACCCACATGAAGACCGATGCTATGCTTAAGCTCAACTGTCCCAAGGAGCATATGCCTATGTCTACGTTTTTGAATGCCAGCCCCATCTTTGGGCCCGTTCGCAGCCGTCGCCTGGGCCTTTCGCTCGGTGTCAACATGATGCCGGCGAGTGGCAAGATCTGCACGTTCGACTGCATCTACTGCGAGAACGGTCTCAACGCCGAGCGCCCCTGCCACGAGCCCTATAACACGGCTGCCGTGGTGCTCAACGCACTCGAGGCCAAGCTGCACGAGATGGCAGCCGAGGGCGAGCTCCCCGATGTAATCACCTTCGCAGGCAACGGCGAGCCCACCGCCGCACCGGAGTTTCCGCAGGCCATCGCCGGCGCCGTCGCGCTGCGCGACGAGCTGGCCCCAAACACCAAGATTGCCGTGCTTTCCAACGGCACGCGCGCCGACCGTCCCCAGGTGCACGATGCACTCATGATGGTCGACGACAACATCCTCAAGCTCGATACGGTCGACCCGGCATTTATCCAGCTGCTCGACCAGCCCGTTGGCCCCTACGATGTAGAGCACCAGATCGAAACGTTCGCGAGCTTTAACGGCCACGTCATTATCCAGACGATGTTTTTGAGCGGTGAGTACCGGGGCAAGTCTCTCGATAACACCGGTGAGGAGTACGTCGGCCCTTGGCTCGCGGCGCTCGAGCGCATTCGCCCGCAGGAGGCGACCATCTACACGGTGGCTCGCGAGACACCGGTCGCCGGCCTTGCCAAAGCGGCGCCCGAGGTGCTCGACACGATCGCTGCACGCGTGCGCGCCCTCGGCATTCCTTGCCAGGTGAGCTACTAGCAAAACCACGCAGCAGCCAGTGCCCGCCATCCCGCCCCATCAGTTGCGGTGATATAGTTCCTATTTGTGCTGTTAAACCGCTTAAATCGGAACTATATCACCGCAACTTTTATAGACGCGTGGGTGGGCTATACTAGCTGCGGATGAAAGGAAGTTAGCCATGTTTGACAAAGGACCCGTGCCCGGCCGCAACGACGCTTGCTGGTGCGGCAGCGGCAAAAAATATAAGAAATGCCATAGCCCCTTTGATGAGCGCCTCGAGCGCTTGTGGGAAGAGGGCTGGGAGGTTCTGCCCCGCACGCTCTACAAGACGCCCGCCGATATCGAGGGCATCAAGCGCTCGGCCGCCATCAACGTGGGCGTGCTCGATTACGTAGGCGAGCACATCGCCGCGGGCATGACCACCAACCAGATCGACCAGATGATCTACGACTACACCGTCGAGCACGGCGGCACGCCGGCCGACCTCAACTACGAGGGCTACCCCAAGAGCGTATGCACCTCGATCAATGATGTGGTCTGTCACGGTATCCCCTGCGATACGGACGTGCTGCACGAGGGCGACATCATCAACGTGGACTGCTCCACGATCCTGGACGGCTACTTTAGTGATTCGAGCCGCATGTTCTGCATCGGTGAGGTCTCTGCCGAGCGCCAGCGCCTGGTCGAGGTCACCCGCGCCAGCGTGGAAGCGGGCTTGGCAGCCGTCAAGCCATGGTTGCCGCTCTCCGTTATGGCCGAAGCCGTGCAAAAGACGGTCGAGGACGCCGGCTTTAGCGTGGTGCGCGAGTACGGCGGACACGGCATTGGCAAGGAGTTCCACGAGGACCCGTTTGTGGGCTTTACCACCGAGGCGCCCGATGTGGATACCATCATGGCTCCGGGCATGGTCTTTACCATCGAGCCCATGGTCAACGCCGGAGCGCCCGACATCAAGATCAGCAAGGGCGACGGCTGGTGCGTGCGCACCAAGGACGGCAGCGATTCGGCTCAGTGCGAGGTACAGCTCGTAGTGACCGAGGATGGCTACGAGCTGCTGAGCTGGTAGCCGTGCGGACGCCGGATGCTGACGGGCACGCTCGTCTTGCATCCGGCGTTTTATTTGAACGTTTTTCCTGATAAAACCTGCCAAAACAAGCCTGTCCCTTTTTGGCAGGTTGAGCGGAGAGGACTGTTTGTGAACATCCTGGTTTTGTTGCCCGTCAACGACCGCCATCGCGCAATTCTTGAGTCGAGCGCTCCGGGCGAGGACTTTATCTACACGAGCTCCGACGCCGCCACGCGCGAGCAGGTCGCCGATGCCGACGTGATCCTGGGCAACATCGACCCCGACATGCTCACGGCATGCGAGCATCTCCAGCTGTTGCAATTGCAGACCGCCGGCTATGACGACCACCTTGCCGCCGGCACCGTGCCGGCTGAAGCCAAGCTGTCTTGCTCAATCGGCGCCTACGGTCAGGCCGTGAGCGAGCATATGTTTGCCATGGTTCTTTCCATGATGAAGCGCCTGCCCGGCTATCACGACTTGCAGCGCGAGCATCGCTGGGAGGATTTAGGCCCGGTTACCTCGCTCAAAAACGCCAACGTGCTGGTGCTGGGCGCGGGCGACATTGGTGGCCACTTTGCCACGCTCTGCCGCGGCATGGGCGCGCACGTCCGCGGCATCAAGCGCCATCCGCTCGTCTATCCCATTGTGTTTGAAGACATGGACGGCATGGACGCCCTACCTGAGCGCCTGGCAGAGGCCGACATCGTCGCGTCCTTTATGCCGAGCACACCCGAGACACGCGGTCTGGCGAACGCCGAGTTCTTTGCCGCGATGAAGCCGGGCGCGTTCTTTGCCAACGGCGGCCGAGGCGATCTTGTGGTTGCCGACGATTTGGTTGCCGCTCTGGAGTCGGGACATCTCGCCGGCGCCGCGGTCGACGTCACCGACCCCGAGCCACTGCCTGCGACAAGCCCCCTGTGGGATGCGCCCAACATGCTCATCACGCCACACGTCTCCGGCTGGTTCCACCTAGCCGCCACGCTCAATAACGTCGTCGACATCGCCGCGGAGAATCTGCGTCACCTGCAAGCTGGCGAGACGCTTCGCTGCTGGATCGAGCACTAGGTTGTTCCGGCGTTTTACCAAACGCCGGAACCCCTCGACGCTGCGAGCCCCATGGGTTCCGCCGACCGCTTGCAATCGG
>CAJMRN010000092.1 GCA_905215815.1 uncultured bacterium
TTAATGGATGGAAACGGATGTTCTATCGGGACACACATTTTGTCCTATAAGCCCTATTGGGTTGTCGATGCATGAAAAATGCCGACATCCCGCCTCGGGGAGGAGGCGGGAACACACCGAGTAGACGGAGGGGTGTGGAGCGCGGTCGCGTCTCGACTGACGACGTTGCCCATCGACAACCCTATTGTACTGCATGGCGTGGTTCTTGGTTTATCGTGTCGAACGCTTGTGTTGTGCCATTGCCTGCGGCAACGGTGTGCTACACTCTTGCACTGCTGAGTGGGCCAGACGGTCGCGCGATGTGCTGCTTGCAGCACGCGTGAGGAAAGTCCGGGCTCCAGAGGGCGGGATGCCGGCTAACGGCCGGGCGGAGTGATCCGACGGAAAGCGCCGCAGAAAAGAAGACTCCCACCTGCGCCGCAAGGCGTAAAGGGAAAAGCTGAAACGGTGGTGTAAGAGACCACCAGCGTCGTGGTAACACGGCGGCTTGGCAAGCCCCATCCGGAGCAAGCGCGAATAGGAACGCTATGGGCCGGCCCGGTCCGCGTTCGGGTAGCGTGCGTGGAGCTGCACGGTAACGTTCAGACAAGATAAATGACCGTTCACGACAGAACCCGGCTTATCGGCCCACTCAGCTTTCTTGTTGACGCTGCGAACCCGTCAGCGCGGCAATCTGCCTTTCAAGCCTTCGGGCATGACCATAAGGTCAATGCCCTCGTCTTTCAAGGCACCTTGCTCGCGCTGACGGGTTCTCGCTTTCGTTGACGGAATCATCGGCGGTTCCGTTCTTGGCGTCTCTCTGTCTTTGCCTGGTCATTGACTTCGCCGTTCTATTTACCGGGGTTATCGGTACGGCCTTTGCCGTATTATTGAGGCTGTTTGTTGCCGCGCTTAGTTTTGTTGAGGGGCTTTGTTGGACAGCTATTTTACTCTGCAATCGAATATTGAGGCTTCGGGCGAGTTTGTGGACCGCAAGAGCCGGTTTATTACCCAGCTGGTCCATATTGAGTCCGAGGATGAGGCGAATGCCTTTATCGAGATGGTTCGCAAGCGTCATTACGACGCTCGGCACAATGTTCCTGCGTGGATTTTGGTCGATGGACGCGAGCGCCAGAGCGATGACGGTGAGCCGAGCCGCACGAGCGGTATGCCGACTCTCGAGGTGTTGCGCGGTGCAGGGCTCAAAAATGTTTGCTGCGTAGTGACGCGCTATTTTGGTGGCACGTTGTTGGGGCCTGGTGGCTTGGTACGCGCCTATACCGCGGCGACGCAGGCGGCGGTGGCCGCGGCTCAGGAGGCCGGGCAGATCGTCGAGATGACGAGCGTCGTGCCTGTTGACGTGCACGTGGCCTATCCGCAGTATGAGCAGGTGCTTCGTTTGGCGCAGGATTCGGGTGCCAAGGTTTCGGATACCGATTACGCGGATGCCGTGACACTTCACTTGGTGTTTAAGGCGGGGGAGCAGGACCCGTTTTGCGCTAAAATGCGCGAGCTTATGGCAGGGCGCGAGGAGATTGAGGTCGGCGCTCCCGAGTTTGCGGAGTTCTAACGGCGACGGCCGGCGTGCTTTTGGAAGTATCCCAAGCGCGCCGGCCGTCGTTTTATGTTGCCGCCGTTTACTCGGCGAGCTGCTTTAGCACATCACAGGCGATCTCGACGGCATCGTCGATGCAACCGGGGCAGCTGCGGAGCGGACCCTTATCCGATCCGATGCCCTTGAGCGTGCCGCAGACGGTCGTCGTATTCTTCTCGCCAAAACGCTTGGCGATTTCGCGCGACAGCTTGTAGGTCTGGCCCTTGGTCTTGGGGTTTTCCATGCCGTCGCTCATTACAAAGCCCATGATGGCCACGGCGCCCGAGATGGCGCCGCAGGTTTCGGTCATGCCTCCCATGCCGGCGCCAAAGCCCTCGGTGAGGGTAAAGGCGACCTGGGGGTCGAGCCCGACGGCGGGCGCGAGCGTGCAGGCGACGGCCTGGGCGCAGTTAAAGCCACGGGCGTGGTACTCGGCAGCCTGAGCCTGACAGGCGGTGATGTCGAGCTGGGCCGTATCGATTTGCTTCATCGTTGTCTCCTTGGTCACGGTGTACCCGCCTATGGTACCCGTGACGGTGCGTGTAATCATCGAGAGCTTCATGGATGCCTCATTTTATCTATCGAGCAAATGCCCAAGGCTTGAGATAAATACCCCTGATCAATTAGTCACATAACCTACCTTGGGGATGGGTTGAGAGGGGTGCGGGGTAGCGGTATCGTGGACCGAATAAAACTAAAACCCAGGCAAGGGAGCTAGATATGAGCAAGCAGACCATCGGTACGACGTGTGTTCAGGGCGGCTATCACCCGGGAGATGCCGAGCCGCGTCAGGTGCCCATCTACCAGTCCACCACGTGGAAGTACGACACGTCCGAGCACATGGGCAAGCTGTTTGACCTGGAGGAGTCGGGCTACTTCTATAGCCGTCTGCAGAACCCCACGTGCGATCTGGTTGCCGCCAAGATCTGCGAGATGGAGGGCGGCACTGCCGCGATGCTCACGAGCTCGGGCATGGCCGCGAATTTCCTTGCGATCTTTAACGTGGCCGGTGCCGGCGATCACGTAGTCGCGAGCTCTGCCATCTATGGCGGCACGTACAACTTGCTCGCCCACACCATGGGCCGTATGGGGCTGACCTGCACGTTCGTTGCCCCCGACTGCACCGATGAGGAGTTGGAGGCAGCCTTCCAACCCAACACCAAGCTCGTCTTTGGCGAGACCATCGCCAACCCCGCCCTTGCCGTGCTCGATATTGAGCGCTTTGCCAAGGCCGCGCATGACCACGGCGTGCCGCTGATGGTCGACAACACCTTCCCGACGCCCGTGATGTGCCGTCCCTTTGAGTGGGGCGCCGACATCGTTACGCACTCCACCACTAAGTACATGGATGGCCATGCGGCCTATCTGGGTGGCGTGATCGTCGACCACGGCCAGTTTGACTGGATGGCCCATGCGGACAAGTTCCCGGGTCTCACCACGCCTGACGAGAGCTACCACGGCGTGACGTATGCCGAGAAGTTCGGTCGCGAGGGCGCCTTCATTACCAAGGCCACCGCGCAGCTCATGCGCGACCTCGGCCCCATGCAGAACCCGCAGGCGGCCTTTTTCCTGAATAGCTCGCTCGAGAGCCTCCATGTGCGCATGCCGCGTCATTGCGAGAACGGCCTGGCCGTTGCCAAGTTCCTGCAGAGCCATCCCAAGGTGCGCTTCGTGAGCTATCCGGGCCTGGAGGGCGACAAGTACTATGACATGGCTCAGAAGTACATGCCCAACGGTACCTGCGGCGTTGTGAGCTTTGGCTTTAACGGTGGTCGCGCGGCGGCCGAGACCTTTATGAAGAGCCTCAAGCTCGCCCAGATCGCCACGCACGTGGCCGACGCCCGCACTTGCTGCCTGCATCCTGCTAATGCCACGCATCGCCAGATGAACGATGAAGAGCTCATCGCCTGTGGCATTTCCGCCGACATGGTGCGCCTGTCGTGCGGCCTCGAGGACACGGCCGATCTGATTGCCGACCTTGAGCAGGCGCTCGAGCAGTGCTAGGCTAGCGTTCGCACAAGGCGCCGATGCTGGCAGAAAGCTTCGGCGACCTTTCGTTCCGATTCCGTAGGCGGGACCCCAATCGCGACTGTTTACAGGCGATTGGGGCCCCGTTTTTGCGTTGGGCCACTCGAAAGGATAGATATGGAGAAAACCGCAGAGCAGCTGCGCCGCGAGCACATTGCCCTAGAGGGCGACACCCATGGCAAGAACAAGTGGGCGATTCTGTTTACCGTGCTCATCATGACGTTTATGGTGTGTCTGGATTCGACCGTCGTGACCGTGGCGCTGCCCGTGATGCAAAAGGAGCTGGGCGTGGGCCTCGACCGCATCCAGCTGGTGAGCTCGGTGTATCTGCTTGCGACTTGCGTGGCTATGTTGCCGTTTGGCCGTCTGGGCGACGTGCGCGGCAAGGTCGGCGTATTCCAGCTGGGCGTAATCGTCTTTACGGCCGGTTCGCTGCTTTGCGGCCTTTCGGGCTCGCTCGAGGTTCTTATCCTGGCACGCATTGTGCAGGGCGTCGGTTGCGCGGCGGCCATGGCCAACAACATGGGTATCATCACCGAGTCGTTTCCGGCGCGCGAACGAGGCCGTGCCATGGGTATTCTCGCGACCTTCGTGGCCCTCGGCATGATGTGTGGCCCCGTGCTGGGTGGCATTCTGGTGGCAAGCTTTCCCTGGGAGAGCATCTTCCTCATCAACCTGCCCATTGGCGTCATCTCGTTTATCGTAGGGCTCTACACGCTGCCGCATGTTAAGCCGGAGGCCGGCGAGCGCACCATGTCGCTGGCGGAGGCCGCGCGTCGCTGCTTTGCAAATTCGGCCTTTACCATCAACCTTGCCTGCATGCTCATCGTGTTTGTTGGTATTGGCGCATCCGAGTTTATCCTGCCGTTCTATTTTCAGGACGCGCATGAGTTTGGTTCCGACATCTCTGGACTGCTCTTTTTGGCACTACCGATGGTGAATGCCTTTATCGGTCCGTTATCGGGTACGGTTTCGGACCGTGTTGGCTGCGAGGGCCCCACGGCGGTTGGCCTGGGCGTGTACGTGTGCGGTCTTTTTGCGGTAAGCACACTCGACGAGCACTCTTCCATCCCCGTGATCGTGTGCTGCGTCGCATTTATGTCGTGCGGTACGTCGATTTTCCAGAGCCCCAACAACTCGCTGTATATGGGTTCGGCCCCGCGCGAGGCGCTCGGTTTTGCGGGCAGCTTGGGCAGCTTGGCGCGCTACGCCGGCATGGCACTCGGCATTACGGTGGCGTCGAATATCCTGTATGGGCAGATGAGCGTGGCGATGGGCGAGGCCGTGACCAGTTTTGTTGCAGGACGTCCGGATGTGTTCCTGTTCGGCTTTCGCTCGGTGTTCTATGTGTTGATGGCCGTGGCAGCCGTGGGCTTTGCGCTTGCCATGGTGCGTTTGGTGAGGATGCGCTCCCGCCATTAGCTTGTGGGGGCAGGCTTGCCACGGATCGGGCCTATCTACTGGTCTTGCAGCTTTATGGTGCGATACGGCTTGTGGGGCGGGCGGGGGTCGGTCCGTGGTAGACTATCGAACAACGTTTATTAATCGCGCGGCATCGTTGCCGCGAGAAGGGGTTGCGCCATGCAGGAGCTTGAGGATCGTATTCGCCATGACGGCATCGTAAAGGCCGGTAACGTCCTTAAGGTTGATGCCTTCCTCAACCACCAGTGCGACGTTGAGCTGTTCGACCACATGGGTGCCGAGTGGGCCCGTCTGTTCGAGGGCGTCGAGATCAACAAGATCCTGACGATCGAGGCTTCGGGCATTGGCATGGCCTGCATCGCGGCTCAGCATTTTGGTGGCGTGCCAGTGGTCTTTGCCAAGAAGGCACAGTCCATCAACCTCGACGGCGAGCAGTATGCCACGACCATCTACTCCTTTACCAAGCAGAAGGAGTACCCGGTCATCGTTGGTAAGCGTTTCCTGTCCGAGGGCGACAAGGTACTGATTATCGATGACTTCTTGGCCAACGGCTGCGCGCTCGAGGGTCTTATCAAGATTTGCGAGGCTGCGGGTGCCGAGGTGTCCGGGATTGGCATTGCCGTGGAGAAGGGTTTCCAGGGCGGCGGCGACCGTCTCCGGGCCGCAGGTGTCAACCTGAAGTCCCTGGCCATCATCGAGTCCGCCGAGCCCGGCAACATCGTCTTCCGGGGCGAGGACTGATCCTCTGCATTTTCCGCGGCACTCTGTAAGATTCGTCTCTTTTTTCCGTCTGATAGGATAGCGGAACGATCGTTCCCTATCTTCCGGCGCATCAGAAAAAGGAGGACTTTTCCATGAAACGGCCCCCACTGTTTCTGGTACTGCTGACCCTGGCCCTAGCGCTGCTCCCCAGCTGTACGCCGCCGGGAGGCGGAGCCGACGCAAAGCCGGTCATCTACCTCTATCCGGAGGCGGAGACCGATGTCACCGTTACCCTGGACTATGACGGGGAACTGACCTGTGTTTATCCCGTCATGAATGGAAATTCCTGGATGGTCACCGCCAGCCCCGACGGGACGCTGACGGACGCGGTCGGTCAGACCTACAATTACCTCTACTGGGAGGGCGTCAGCCGGACGGAATATGACTTCTCCCAGGGCTTCTGCGTACCAGGCAGGGACACCGCCGCCTTTTTGGAGGACACCCTGGCCACTCTGGGTCTGAACCGCCGGGAGGCCAACGAGTTTATTGTCTACTGGCTGCCCCCCATGGGGGGGGACGCCTATAA
>CAJMRN010000093.1 GCA_905215815.1 uncultured bacterium
TGCTGCCGTGACGTGACGAGTGAGGATATCCGGACACACGAGCGTGGCTTTTCGGACGTTTACAAATCGAGCGTGGATAATCTCCCACTTTTGGCCGAGGAAGGGCCAAAAACGGGAGATTTTCCACGCTCGATTTTTCTGTAGCTGTCATGTCGGCGGCCTCATTACACGTCGAGTGCATACGGGCCACGTTGCAAACAAGGTAGTTTTGAGCCACAGTATATTTTCTTTCAAAGAAATCGACGGCTTTAGAGGCGTCAAATTGTGGAGACGGGGACCTCTCGACAACCACCCTACCTGCAGATATAAGTCATCAGCCTAAAACGTCCAAAACCGTCAAGCATTTGGTCAGCGCCTGGACAGCATTTGGTCAGACTTCGCATGAAACCGTCTGGTACGTTTGCGCCGTTCCAAGAGTTGGGAGGCGACATGGGAAACATGACGGCGAATCAAAGACTTACAAGCCACATTAAAGCATGCGAACAGCAGCTGAGCTGCGTGTACGCACGCACGGCGGCGGAGGCAAAGCAGATTGAGCGGCGGGTGGCGGCGGGAAGTCTAGAGGCGGTCATGCCGGGGCTGTATGCGCGTCCGGATTATTGGTCCGAGCTCAAGTTTCGGCAGCGTTATCTGCATCGGGTGCGGGCCCTTGCGCAAAAGCATCCCGACTGGACGTTTTGCTCCTATACGGCGGCTGTTATCTATGGCTTTTCGGTTTCGCATGCCAATTTGACGCACATCCATATCGCCGCGGCGCCGGCGCAATCGACGACGCCGGGCTCTCAGGTGATTCGACATCGTTATGCTCGTCAAACGCGGGCAATCCAGATGGATATTGCCGTGACCGATATCGATCAGACGATTGCGGATTGCCTGGTCGATGCGTCGTTTGTCGAGGGACTGATCATTGCGGACTCAGCGCTTCATGAGCAGCTGTTGTCGATGGAGCATCTCGTTGAGACTGTCGACAATCTTGGCCTGAATCGTCGTGGTGTTGTGACGGCGCGCAGGGTTGCGCGGTGTGCCGATGGCCTGTCGGAAAGCGGCGGCGAGTCCAAGGCACGCGCGCTGATGATCGAGCGCGGCTGGCAGACGCCGGAGCTGCAAGTTGAGCTGTTCGACCCAGTTGAGCCGGGACGGCCATATCGCGTTGACTACTTGTGGCGTGTGGGCGACCGACTGATTATCGGGGAGTTCGACGGATTCGTTAAAAGCGAGAAAGCGGCGGAGGAGGGCAAGCTTGCGAAGGCGCAATTTGATGAGCGTCAGCGCGAGTCGAGGCTTTCGCTGCTTGATAACTGCAAGATCGTGCGCTTGTGCTGGGATGATCTGAGGGACCCGATAAAGCTCGATCGCAAGCTCAAAGTTGCCGGCGTACCGCGCGTGTGTGCTGAGGCGGTTGCAGAGCGTTGAGCCGCACGAGCGTGGAAATCCAGACGGACGAGTGTGGAAATCTGGACGCGCATTGGTTAAGCGTGGATTTTCGGACACACGAGCGTGGATTTTTGGACGCTTGTTGAATGAGCGTGGATAACCTCCCGTTTTTGGCTCATAAGGGGGCTCAAAGTGGGAGATTTTCCACGCTCATCTTGCGGGTGCGATACAGCGGCGATCAGGCGCTGATGATGTGGGGTAGCGGCAGGTCGTGGGCGTCGGTGGGAACGTGGCCGACACGCTGCTCGTCAAAGGCTATGCCGATGATTTGACATGCGGACGAGAGCATGGGCAGGTAGCGGTCATAGCAGCCGCCGCCGTAGCCCAGGCGCGCGCCGGCGCGGTCGAATGCTACGAGCGGCACGATAATCATGTTGAGAGCCTCGGCAGGCACGATAGGGAAGCGACCGCTGTCGATGTCTGTGGCCGCGAAGGCCCGCGTGGGGTGGGCGATAAACGGCGCCGCGGACGCATCGTCGGCGGCAACTGCCCGCATGCACATGCGCTGGCCACAAGCTGCGGCGTCTGTTGCCGAGAACATGCACGGATAGGCCACGCGCCAGCCGTGTTTGGCGGCCGCAGCGGCAAACGCGGCTGGGTCGACCTCGGAACCCATCGCGGCATAGACGGCAACGGTGTGCGGCGCTGCGGTACCCAAGTGATCCAACAGCTCAACAAGCCGCGCACAGATAACGGCAGACTTCGCGGCCCGCACATCCAAATCAAGAGCGTCGCCGAGCAATCACCGCCTTCCGCAACTCGGCCTTGTCCATCCCAACCTCCTCTAGCAAACCTACCAAAAAGGGACAGGTTTATTTTGGCAGGTTTTATCTGGGCAAACACCCAAACCACCACATAAGCCATCGCAAAGGGGGCGGTTCATGGACACCTTCGTGGGTTTTGACGAAGAGCGGGTGTTCGCGGCGGTTTGTCTCGATCTGTAACAGTAGCTCGGCAAAATCGGACCTAGATGTTACAGATTGAGACAAAGGGCCGGCATCATCCGAAAACGTCTCGATTTATAACATCTGGAGCCAATATTGCCGCCTTGGCGTTACAGATCGGGACAAACTGGTGGGATGGGCTGAGCTGCCCCGCCCAAGCAGCGGCAAAAGAAAAGGTAGATTTTCAGGCATATCCCAAAAATCTACCTTTGTGCGTTAGCCCAACAGGTCGACGACGTTAAAGCCGGCGTTGCTCTTGGCGATGACGTCTCGGCCGCCAAAGACGCACGTTGGCGACTCGGCTGCGATACGCGCCACGTCGGCGCCGAGCGAGCGCAGCTCACCAGGCGTGGCGGCGAGCATCTGGGCGCGGCGCTCCTCGCGTGCATGCGGATCGAGCCCGGCCAGGTAGGTCGTGTTGCGGCGCTTGGTGAGCGCGTACGGCTTCACCGGCGCGTCCATACCGCTCACGCAGCTCACGATAAAGCCCTCAAAGGCGGCCTCGTCGGGCTCAAAGCTGCCAAGCCATTCGCCTGCGCGCGCCACGCGCTCAATCGAGGGGTCGATTGCCGGGTCGCGGTAGGTGTAGAACGCCGTCTGACGCTCGCCGGCCGCGCGGAATCCGCAACCGTACGCACCACCCTTCACGCGGATCTCGTTCCACAGGTAGTCGTAGGAGAGCGCGTTGGCGGCAACCGCCCAGGCGCCCGTCACGTCGATGCCCAGACGACGCGGGTCGCACGCGCTTGCCGCAAAGCAGATGTCGCTGGGGATGACAAAGGCCTCGTGGCGGTCGCGCGGCGTCGGCACCACGAGCGCGTCGCGGCCGGCATCGGTGCCATGGCCCGCGCCCAGCCCCAGGTCGCCTGCAGCGGCCCAGTACGCGTCAAAGTCCTCATCGCTGCCGGTAAAGCTCGCCATGCAGCCATCGGCCACAAAGATGCGCTCCGCCAGCTCGGCAAGCTTGGCACGCAGGCCGTCCAGGCGCTCGTCAAAGTGCTCGAGCAGATCGCGCAGGAACAGATAGAAGTCCACGCCCGAAAGCTGCTCGCGCACCACGGCCGAAGGCGAGCTATAGCTCATCGCGCGGCCGAGCGCCGCCGAGTGGCCGTTGTTGATAAAGCCCTGCTCAAGCCCAATGCGAATCTGCGTGAGCACGTCGCGCACGCGGTCAGCGTCGGCATCGAGCAAAAGCGTGCTCGACCACACCTCGCGCGGCAGGCTTGCCAGCGCATCGATCTTCTCGGACAGGGCGCCGGCGCTCACCAGCAGGTAGGGGCGCACGCCGTCCACGTCGGGCTGGGTCATGACCTCGGTCGTAAAGCTCAAAAAGCCCAGCTTGCCGGCGAGCAAGTTGTCGAGCTCCTCGGCCGAGTGCTCGCTCGTGGGCAGCTGTTTGAGCAGGCGGCAGAGCAGCGTCACATAGGGCAGGTCCTTAAACGCGACGCAGCTCAGGTCGAAATACTGCATGGCGTAGGCCAGGCGGTTAGTGGGGATGCCGTGGCGCAGACAGGGAATGGGCGCAGTGGTGTCCACGACCAGCGGCGGCTCGGGGCGCGCCTCGCCAATGTCGGACACGCGCAGGCGCGGCAGCGTAGCCTTGGCCTCGGGTGTGTCTTCCGCCTCCTGTGCGGCACGCAGCGCGGCCGTCTCGGCATCGATCATGGCATCGCGCTTGGCTGCCAGCTCGGCGGCCTCGGCACCCTCCGAACCCTCGGCGGCGTCCACCGGCACCAGCTCGACCAGCGCCATGTGGTCGTTCTCCAGCACCAGCTCGCGCAGCAGGTCCTCAAAGTAGCTGCCGTCCAGCTCGCCGCGCAGCTTCTCGTACACCGGGCCGTACTTGAGCGCCAGCGTCGCAGCGTCGTCATCGTAGAGCCACGTGCTCAGCGCGTCGCACGCAATGGCCACGCCGTCGGCGATACCGTAGTCGCGCTGGCGCAGGTCGTATTCGTTGCTGCTGATGATGGCCTCCAGGCGCTCGCGCGGAACGCCGTGCTCACACAGGTCGCGACAGGCGTCCTGGAACACGCGGCGCAGCTCGCGCGCTACGCCGGGCTGCGCATTTTGCAGCATGATGAGCTCGTAGGGCTGCAGGCTCTCGGCCGCGGTATAGCTCACCACGTTGCCGCCCAGGCCGGCGGCCAGAACGGCCTTCTTAACCGGCGCTTCGTTGGAGCCCAGCAGCGCCTCGAACAGGATGTCCGCCGCGATCGTGCGCTTGCGGTCGAGCGCACTGCCCAGCACCAAGCCCAGGCCCACCAGGGCGTTTTCGGGCGTGGTGGCCATCTCGACGCGCTTATACTCGCAGGTCACGGGCGCTTGCACGCCCAGCGGATTGGGCGCCAGTGTGGACGGGTCCTCGCCGGCGGCAACGGCTGCGTCCATGCGGCGACTCGCGGCGCTCGGCTGCGACAGATAGCGCTCGTCCAAAAAGGCCAGGGCGCGGTCCACGTCCAGATCGCCATAGAGTGTGATGTAGGAGTTGGAAGGATTGTAGTGGCGCGCGTGCGTGTCCAGGAACTGCTCGTAGGTGAGCGCGGGAATCGCGCGCGGATCGCCGCCGCTCTCGTGCGCATAGGCGGTGTCGGGATAGAGCGCGGCGTTGACGGCGTCGTCCAGCACGCTCATGGGGTCGGACAGCGCGCCCTTCATCTCGTTGAACACCACGCCGTTATAGCGCAGCGTGCCCTCGCGCAGGCTCGCGGAGCTGTCGTCGCCCTCGCCCTCGGCGCCCTCCGGCAGGTCCAGCTCGTAGTGCCAGCCCTCCTGCTCAAAAATGGTCGGCTTGGTGTAGATGGCCGGGTTGAACACCGCGTCCAGGTACACGTCCATCAGGCTGTACAGGTCCTGCTCGTTGGTGGTGGCAACGGGGTAGATGGTCTTGTCGGGGTAGGTCATGGCGTTGAGGAACGTCTGCATGGAGCTCTTGATCAGGTCGACAAACGGTTCCTTGACGGGGAACTTGGCCGATCCGCACAGCACCGAGTGCTCAAGAATATGGAACACGCCGGTGGAATCGGCCGGCGGCGTCTTAAATCCAATGGCAAAGGCCTTGTTTTCGTCGTCGCACGCCAGGTACAGCAGGCGAGCGCCCGAGGCGGTGTGGCGCAGCACGTAAGCGTCCGAGTCGAGCTCGGGCACGGTCTCGCAGCGCTCGACGGCAAAGCCGTGGCAGGTAGTGCCGGGCACCAGCAGCGCGGCGGCAGCGGCGCGCGGGTCGGTTGAGGTGGTGGGCATATGCAGTCTCCTTTGACGCCCCAGCGGGGGCGAATCGAGTCGAATCCTCGAGAGTATACCCATATGGGGCCGCGGCTCTGCGGCGAACTGGAGACGATGTGGGTGGACTAGCCTAGCTAGGTTGATAACGAATGCCGCGGGTAGCCGCTGCACCCCACTAAAGTGAAATAACACCCCGTTTACCGAATCATTTAGGAAATATATGGACTCCTAAGAAGTTCTAATACAATATAAGTCATCTATCTATAAGCTGCTGATTCCTTGCAAAGGTATGGTTGATATGGTTGAAGCAAATAACGTTATCCCCCTGTACAAACAGATTGTTCGTGCGCTTTCTGATTCGATCGCCAACGGCACGTACCGCCCGGGAGATAAGCTTCCGACCGAGGTGGAGCTCATCGAGCAATTTGGCGTGAGCCGAATAACGGTTCGCTCCGCAATTAAAGAAATGGAAGATGCTGGGCTTGTTGAGAGGGCCCGCGGCAAGGGCACGTTCGTTTCGTCGGACACACAGATGTATGCCGCGGAC
>CAJMRN010000094.1 GCA_905215815.1 uncultured bacterium
ATCATCGGCGACCGTAAGACCGGTAAGACCGCCATCGCCATCGACGCTATCCTCAACCAGCGCGGCAAGGGCATGGTCTGCATCTATGTCGCCATCGGCCAGAAGGCCTCCACGGTTGCCAACATCCGCGAGACCCTCGCTCAGCACGGTGCGCTCGACTACACCATCATCGTTTCGGCCACCGCTGCCGATTCTGCCCCTATGCAGTACATCGCGCCTATGGCCGGTGCTGCTATCGGCGAGTTCTTCATGTACAACGGCGAGGACGGCAAGCCCGCCAGCGAGACCAACCCCGGCGGCCACGTGCTCGTCATCTACGACGACCTGTCCAAGCAGGCTGTGGCCTACCGTCAGATGTCGCTGACGCTGCATCGTCCGCCCGGACGCGAGGCCTATCCTGGCGACATCTTCTACCTGCACTCTCGTCTGCTCGAGCGTGCCGTCAAGATGTCCAAGAAGAACGGTTACGGCTCCATGACGGCCCTGCCGATCATCGAGACCCAGGACGGCGACGTTTCGGCCTACATTCCGACCAACGTCATTTCCATTACCGATGGTCAGATCTACCTGCAGTCCGAGCTCTTCTTCCAGGGCCAGCGCCCGGCAGTCGACGTGGGCATCTCCGTGTCCCGCGTCGGTGGTGACGCACAGACCAAGGCTATGAAGCAGGTCGCCGGCAACCTCCGTCTGGACCTTGCTTCGTACCAGGAGCTCGCGGGCTTTACGCAGTTCGGCTCCGACCTCGACGAGGCCACGCAAAAGCAGCTTACCCACGGCGCTCGCATGACCGAGCTCCTTAAGCAGCCGCGCTACAAGCCGTTTGAGGTTGGCGAGCAGATCGTTACGCTGTTCGCCGGCAACGAGGGCTTCCTGGATGACCTGGAGATCGCCGACGTGCTGCCTTTCCGTGCCGAGCTCATCGAGTACATGGACAATGGCTTTGGCTCGCTGCTTGACAAGGTTCGCGCCAAGAAGATCGATGATGACACCAAGGCTGAGCTCTTGCGCGTCATCGGCGACTTCAAGCAGCAGTTCATGGCCAAGCACCATTCGGATGTTTCTGGATCAGAGGAGAACTAAGCCCCATGGCCAACCTTCGCGACATTAAGAAGCGAATCTCCTCGGTTACCACGACCAAGCAGATCACGCGCACGATGGAGATGGTCTCTACGGCCAAGATCCGTCGTGCTCTCGATCGCTCCAAGCAGGCCGAGCCCTATAAGGAGGCGCTGACCGACGTCATGTTGACGGTCGCCGGCGACGCCTCCTGTTCGGGCACCGATCCCATGCTGCAGAAGCATGAGAGCGTCAAGCATGGCCTGATTGTCGTTATTGCCTCGGACCGCGGCCTTGCCGGCGGTTTCAATACGACGGTGGAGCGCACGGCCGAAAAGCTCGCCGCTTCTTGGGCGAACGACGGCATCGAGTGCGAGATCATCGCGTGCGGGCGTAAGCCGGCCACGTATTTCCGTGACCGCGCAAACGTCGTCATGCACTTTGAGGGCAATTCCTCCGAGCCCGATTTCAATCAGGCCCGCATGATCTCCTCTCATATCTGCGATGCGTATCGTGCCGGTGAGCTTGACCGTGTCGAGCTTGTCTACCACCACGCCAAGAACCGCGTGGATCAGGAGCTTCGCGTCGAGCATCTGTTGCCGCTCGACCCCGAGATGATCGCTATGGCCCACGGTCCGCGTAAGAACGAGACCGACGCCCCTAAGCGCATCTCGTCCACGTTCGAGTTCGTGCCCTCTCCCGAGCATGTTCTCGGCAAGCTTGTGCCGTCTTATATCCTGACGGTCATCTACCAGGCCCTGATCGATTCGGCGGCTGCCGAGCAGGGTGCACGCCGCAAGGCCATGCACTCCGCGACGGAAAACGCCACCGCGATCATCTCGACCCTTACCCGCACGTATAGTCGCGTGCGTCAGGCTTCGATCACGACCGAGATTAACGAGATCGTCGGCGGAGCCTCAGCATTGGAGGAACAGTAATGGCTAATAACACCGTAAAGCTTGCGGTCGAGGAAGCCACCAAGAAGACGACTGCCGGTGATGGTCGCATCGTGCGAATCATCGGCCCTGTCGTCGACGTCAAGTTTGACGGCGCGGTGCCCCCGATCTACAACGCGCTCACGGTCGAGGCCGAGACCCCGATCGGTCATCTGAGCACGATCCTCGAGGTCGAGAGCCAGCTTCCGGGCGGCGTCGTCCGCACGGTCGCCATGTCCTCGACCGACGGCCTGCAGCGCGGCCTCATCGCCACCGATACCGGTGAGCCCATGAAGATGCCCGTTGGCCCCAAGACGCTTGGCCGTATTTGGAACGTTATGGGCAAGCCCGTCGACGGCAAGCCCATGCCCGAGGTGGAGGAGTTCTACCCCATCCACCATGCAGCGCCCCGTTTCGACGAGCTCACCACCAAGACCGAGATCTTCGAGACCGGCATCAAGGCCGTCGACCTGCTCGAGCCCTATATCCGTGGCGGCAAGACGGGTCTGTTCGGCGGCGCCGGCGTCGGCAAGACCGTTCTGATTCAGGAGCTCATCAACAACCTCGCCCAGGAGCACGGCGGCACCTCGGTGTTCACCGGTGTCGGCGAGCGCACCCGTGAGGGTACCGACCTTTATCTCGAGATGAGCGAGTCTGGCGTTATCGACAAGACCTGCTTGGTCTATGGTCAGATGAACGAGCCGCCCGGAGCGCGCCTGCGCATCGGTCTGGCCGGCCTTACCACCGCTGAGTACTTCCGCGATCGCGGCCAGGACGTTCTGCTGTTCATCGACAACATTTTCCGCTTCTCCCAGGCAGGTTCCGAGGTTTCCGCACTGCTGGGCCGTATGCCGTCCGCCGTTGGTTACCAGCCCACGCTGGCAACCGAGATGGGCGACCTCCAGGAGCGCATTACCTCGACCAAGACGGGCTCCATTACCTCCGTCCAGGCTGTCTACGTCCCCGCAGACGACCTGACCGACCCGGCGCCTGCCACGACGTTTACGCACCTCGACGCCACCACGGTTCTTTCGCGTAGCATTTCGTCGCTCGGCCTGTTCCCGGCTATCGACCCGCTCGCATCTTCCTCCGACGCTCTCGATCCCTCGATCGTCGGCGAGGAGCATTACCGTGTCGCCGTCAAGGTCCAGGAGCTCCTGCAGGAGTACTCCGACCTTCAAGACATCATCGCCATTCTGGGTATGGACGAGCTGTCCGAGGAGCAGCGCCTTACGGTCAACCGTGCTCGTAAGATCCAGCAGTTCCTCTCGCAGTCTTTCCACGTTGCCGAGAAGTTCACCGGCAACCCCGGTGTCTACGTCCGCGTCGAGGATACCGTCCGCTCCTTCGCCGAGATTGTCGACGGCAAGGCCGATGACCTGCCCGAGCAGGCATTCCGCTATGCTTCCACGATTGAGGACGTGCGCGAGCGCGCCCGCAAGATGGGGGAGAAGTAGGTTATGCGTATCCGCATCGTGTGCCCCGTGAGCCTCGCCTATGAGGGTGACGCTGCGTTTGTGTCGATTCCGTCTACGGATGGCGAGTTTGGCGTTTTACCTGCTCACTCCAGCGAAATCTGCACGATCGACCGCGGTTACGTTCGCGTTTCCGATAAGGCTATGGGTACTGTCGACCACACGTTTGCCGTGGTCGGCGGCTACGCCCAGATCGCGGACGATGTCGTGACCGTCCTCGCCGAGCGCGCTTGCGATTTGGCGACCGTCGATGCCGACAAGGTTAAAGCTGATATTCAAGGTTTTGAAGAGAAGCTGGGTAATTTGTCGGAGGATGATGCACGCCGCGCCTACCTCTATAATGAAATCGCATGGTGTAAGCTCAAGCTTGCCCAATAGTCAAACGCTTTAGCGTTCGACCATTTGCGAACACATCATGCCCGGGATGGCCCAGCCACCCCGGGCATGCTTTTTGAAAGGGTAGACCTTGGATATTATCCGCGTTGAGGGTGGCCACGCCATCGGAGGTTCCGTGCCTGTTTCGGGTGCTAAGAACTCCGCGCTCAAACTTATGGCGGCAACGCTTCTGGCGCCGGGCAAGACGACGCTGCGGAACGTGCCCGATATTTCCGATGTCCACGTGATGGGCAAGGTGCTCAAGGGCATGGGCGCTACGATCGATGTTCTCGACGAGCACACGCTCGAGATCGATACCTCCCAGGTCGATTCTTGGGAGGCGCCCTACGAGCTTGTCGCCAAGATGCGCGCCTCCACGGCTGTGATGGGCCCCCTGCTGGGTCGTTTCCATCGCGCCAAGATCGCCATGCCGGGCGGCTGCAACCTGGGTGCTCGCAAGATCGATATGCATATCTTGGGTCTCGAGGCTCTGGGCGTCGAGTTCGACACCGCCCACGGCTACATCAACGCCAGTGCTCCCCAGGGTCTGCACGGCACCACCGTCACGCTCGAATTCGCGAGCGTGGGCGCCACCGAGAACCTCATCATGGCTGCCGTGCGCGCACAGGGCACCACGGTTATCGACAACGCTGCCCGCGAGCCCGAGATCGTCGACCTTGCCAACATGCTCAACGAGATGGGTGCCAAGATCGTCGGCGCAGGCACGCCCGTCGTGACCATCGAGGGCGTGGAGGAGCTGCATCCCGTTACCCATTGCGTGGTGGGAGACCGTATCGAGGCCGGCACCTTTATCGTCGCCGGCGCCCTCATGGCCGATGAACGCGGCGTCGATGTTACGGGCTTCTGCCCCATCCACCTGGGCATGGTGCTCAAAAAGATGGAACTTATGGGCATCGAGTGCGAGCGTATCGAGAACGGTGTCCACGTCAATCGCGCCGAGCGCATCAAGCCGGTCGATATCCAGACGCTTCCGTTCCCGGGTTTCCCGACCGACATGCAGGCGCAGATCATGGTGCTTTCGGCCCTTGCCGACGGAAGCTCCGTAATTACCGAGAACATCTTCGAGAACCGCTTCATGTTCGCCTCTGAGCTGGTACGTATGGGTGCCGATATTCGTATCGAGAGCCATCACGCCATGATTCACGGCGTCAAGGGCTTCTCGGGCGCACAGGTCACCTCACCCGACCTGCGTGGCGGCGCGGCTCTTGTGGTTGCCGGTCTTATCGCCGATGGCGTTACCGAGGTCTCGGCCATCCATCACATCAAACGTGGCTACGAGCGGTTTGTCGAAAAGCTGCAGGCGCTTGGCGCGCATGTCGAACATGCCACCGTTCCCGATCCCGTCATCTACTAATGCAGGTTGCCTATGTTTAACAAGAAGCCCCTAGCGGATAACACCCGAAGACCCTCGACTGGTGCGCAGGCCAAGATCTACAGTCGCGACAATGTCGCACGCTATTCCGAGCGCGCCCGTCAGCGCCGTCGCGGCCGCACGGTTCGCCGTGTCGCGCTCATCGCCGTGCTCGGTGTGTTGCTGAGCGCCACGACCGCTGCAGGTCTGTGGTTTGCCACTATCATGGGCAAGCTTGGTGACTCCAATGTCATTACCAACAACCTGCGCCAGATTCTGGTCGATACCGATGAGGCAAAAGATCCGTTCTACGTGTTGCTTCTTGGTACCGACGGTCGTCCGGGCGAGGATACGTATCGTGCCGACTCGATTATCCTGGCACGCATCGACCCCACGCAAAAGCAGGCGACGCTCATTTCCGTTCCGCGCGACACCAAGGTCGTGTACAAGGGCGAGACCATGAAGATCAACGCCTGCCACACCGTTGGCGGCGCCGAGGCCATGGTCCAGGCGGTCAACGAGCTGTGCGGCGTGCAGATTTCTCACTATGCCGAGGTCAGCTTTGACGGCATGCAGTCGCTTATTGATTCGGTTGGCGGTATCGACATCAACGCGACCGACGACGTCGACGATCCCGAGCACCTGGATATTAAGATTACCGCTGGTCAGCAGCATATGGACGGCGCTACCGCCCTTACCTATGCCCGCTGCCGCTACACCTATGCCGACGGCGATTACACGCGCATGCGCCATCAGCGTCAGGTGCTTGGTGCCCTTGCCAACCAGATTCTCAATAACTTCGATGCCACGAAGATCTTTGGCCTGGTTAATTCGCTGTC
>CAJMRN010000095.1 GCA_905215815.1 uncultured bacterium
GGCGGCGAGCTCATCTATGCCACCTGCTCGGTTTTTGATGAGGAGAACGCGCAGGTTGTGGATGCGTTTTTGTCTTCGCCCGAGGGCGCAGACTTTAGCCTGGCACCTCTCTCCGAGGCACAGATCCTGCAGCTGCCCGATTTCGCCCAGGCCAAGAAGCTCGTCTCCGTCCGTCAAAACGACCGCGGGCTTTTCCAAAGCGTCCCCGTAAACGCCGATTCCTACGATGGTCACTTCTGTGCCAGGTTGATTCGCAAGCAGTAAAGAAGTTGCGGTGAAATAGGAATTGAATATCGGCTTCTACCCGTCAAACAGTCCTTATTTCACCGCAACTCATCAGGAAACCTGGGTGTCGGGACCGCTTGTCACTAGTGGCTATGCGGGCAGTTGGCGCAGCAGCCGCTGGTGGCGTTGGTGCTGGAGCCGCCGCTTCGCTGGTCGGTGTTGTAGAAACCGCTGCCTTCGAATTTAATGCCGCTGGCCGAGAACGTCTTAGATGCCGGGGCGCCGCAGCTGGGGCATACGACCTCGGGCGTCTCGGACATGGGGTGCTCAACCTCAAACACGTTGCCGCAGCTCGTGCACTTGTAATCGTAGCGCGCCATAATACTTCCTTTTCAGCACAAAGCGGGCAGATCGCTCTGCCCGCAAAAATTCAATCAGCTGTACTGTACCCTATATCGGGGGTTTTATCACGCTTCGCCCCAGAATCTATGGGTGCTGCGCAGGAGCTTCGCAGTTTTCTCCTCGGCCGCCGCAATGTCGGCCTCCTGCGCCTGCCATGTCCAGTTGCCCGTGGCCACGCCCGGCACGTTCATACGTGCATCGTCGCCCAGCCCCAGTATGTCCTGCAGCGGCATCATCACGAGTGGAGCATCGCTTGCTAGGGCATCGCCCATGAGCTCGCATGCCAGTTCAATGCCGCTCGGGTCGTCGCCGCCCGCAAAGGAGCGCGTGCACCAGCCGGCGAGCGTCGAGGTGTCGTGCGTCGAGGTATACAGGATCTTGCCCGGTGTGGGATGAATTCCGCAGCGAACGTCGTAGTCGCTGAACTCCAGTACGTCCATGCCGGGGAAGCCGCAGGTCGAAGCCATCGCACGAACGCCAGGCGTCAGATAGCCGAGATCCTCGGCGATAAAGTTGAGCGGACCCAGCTCGTCATAGGCGGTCTGGAACAGGTCCTTGCCCGGGCCTGCCAGCCAGCGGCCGTCGGCACAGGCCTTGCCGGCAGGGATGCTAAAGTAGCTGTGGAAGCCCAGGAAGTGGTCCAGGCGCACGCGGTCGTAGAGTGAAAACGCACGACGCAGGCGATCCATCCACCAGCTATAGCCGTTCTTCTTCATGTGATCCCAGCGGAAGGTGGGGTTTCCCCACACCTGGCCCTCGGGCGCAAAGTTGTCGGGCGGCGCGCCCGAAATTTCAATCGCCTTGCCGGTGTCGGATAGCCAGAAGTTCTCGGGCTCGCTCCACGCATCGGCCGAATCGTCCGAGACATACATCGGGATATCGCCGATGACCTCGATGCCCTTCTTGTGCGCATAGTTCATGAGCTCGCACCAGGCAAGGTCAAAGCGATACTGCATGTACGCCTGCAGCTCGGCCTCGTCGTGGAAGCGCTTGTCATCGATCAGGTGCTCGTTGTAGCGCGCGACATCCGCCGGCCAATCGTGGCGCGACTCGCCCTCAAAGTACTTCTTAACGGCCATGTAGACGCAGTACTTCTCGAGCCAATCGGCGTTGCGATGTTTAAATGCCGTGTACAGCGGGTCGGCATCCTCGCCGCCGTGGGCCTTCCAGGCAGCAAAGTCGGCAGCCAACTCCTCGTGGCTCTCGGGCAACAGGTCGATATTGCCCGCAAAGGCAGAGGGACCGGCATAGGGGGAGCGGAAGAAGTCTGTGGGATTGACGGGCAGGACCTGCCAGTAACGCATGCCCATGGCGGCCAGATGCTCGATAAAGCGACGCGTGGGCGCACCGATTGTGCCGGGTTTGCCGTCATCGGTCGGCACCGAGGTGATGTGGCACACGACGCCCGCACCGTGATCGAGCGGCTCCTGCAGGCGCTTCTCGGCATGGTGATAGATGATCGAAGAGCCCAGCGGGTACAAGTCGAGCGTGACGGTACCGTTGTGGATCTCGCACTCGTGGCCGCTGATAACGTCGCTTGCACATTCGCCGAGCGCTGGGATCGTCACGCAGTGCGAATTGCGCAGACTGCGGTTGATGATAACCGTCGCGGCCTCGCCGTCTTTGCCCGTGCGGGTGTAAGCCAAGACTTCGTCGTTGAGCGCAAAGGCCTTGATCTCGCCATCGACCATAAAGGGCAGCGCGCGGCGCACGGCAGACGCGTTCTTAACGATGGCCAGCGTGTCGAAGTCGTGCAGGTCTTCCTTCAAAGGCAGGGTGCGGCGGTTGCCCGGATCGGTGAGGCCCTCCAGGCCGTACTCATCGCCATAATAGATCGAAGGCACGCCCGGGAAGGTCATCTGCATGAGCGTCGCCAACCAAAAGCGGCTCTTGGCCAAGCCCATGGAATTCTCGTCCAGGCGCCACTTGCTGCGCTCGCTCTCGGGCAGCTGCGACTCGTCGGGGCCGCCGCCGAGTACCGAGATAATGCGCGGACGGTCGTGGCTCGAGAGCAGATTGAGCGCGCAGGACAGGGCCTCGCGCGGGTAGTTCTCGCGCAGGGTTTCGATATCCTCGGCTGCCTGGTAGGCGTTCTTGTAACCCATCAAAAAGCCTATGACCATGTCGCGGAAGGGGTAGTCCATGGCAGAGTCGAGCTCAGAACCCTGCAGATAGCGGCGTAGATGGCCATAGCTGATCTTGTTGGAGGCGTCTTCCCAGACTTCGCCGAGCAGCAGCGCGTCGGGCTTTTCGGCGAGCACGGCCTTTTTGATCTCGGCCAGGAAGTCGTCGGAAAGCTCGTCGGCCACGTCCAATCGCCAGCCGTGGGCACCGGCGCGCAGCCATTTGCGGATCACGCCGTCCTTGCCCAGGAGCCTCTCGCGCACAAGCTCGGAGCTCTCATTGATGGCGGGCATGTTACCCACACCCCACCAGCAGTCATACGAGCCGTCCTCGTGGAAATAGAACGCATCGCGCCACGGCGAATCCTCGCTCTGCCAGGCACCGACGCCGGGATAATTGCCGTAGCGGTTGAAGTAGACCGAATCGTCGCCCGTGTGGTTGAAGACGCCGTCCAGGATGATGGAAATGCCGAGCTTCTCGGCTGCCTCGCACAGCTCCGTAAAGTCCTGCTCGGTGCCCAGGATTGGGTCGATCTTGGTGTAATCGGCCGTGTCGTAGCGGTGGTTGCTCGCGGCCTCAAAGATGGGGTTGAGGTAGATGGCTGTAAAGCCCAGCTCGGCAATTCGAGGTAGGTCTTCTTGGATACCCTTGAGCGAACCGCCGTAAAAGTCCCAGGTCTTGATGGAGCCGTCTTCGGCACGCTCGTACACGGGCGGCTCGTTCCAGTCCTCGACCATGCGGCGCTGGATTCCGTTGCGCGGTTTTTCGACTTCGGCCTGCGTGCGCTCGCGCCAGTTTTCGTCGCGAGCGTAGCGATCGGGGAAGATCTGGTAGACCATACCGCGCTCGTACCAGGTGGGACGGTTCTCGCGGTGCTTGTAGACGGTAATCTGGAACGACGGAACCTCGGCGTAGTTGTAAGTTACGCCCTCGCCACCGGTGCGACCCTGTGGTGCGCCTAAGCGGACCTCGGGCTGGCCCTCGATGTTGCAGATAAAGCTGTACCAGATAAGACAGGGCTCGGTGCACTCAAGCTCTGCAGTAAATATGCCGTCGCCCTCGTGCGTCATGGGATACAGAGACTCACCGATTTCATCGACCCAGGTACGTAGGGTAAGCGTTGCCTGGTTAGGGTCGGCATCCTCCAAAATCACCGAGAGCGAAACAGAAGTTCCAGTGGTCACAGCGCCAAACGGAGTACGAAACTGCGGCAGACGACTGTTGTGAATCAATCTCATAATACGGTCCAGTTCAATAGAATCACGGCCTGCGGGCCATGGGCTTTACGCACAGGATAAAAGTATATCTGTTGTACACAGGCTGTATAAACAACATCCGTTTACCATCGGCGAACGGTTGTCCTAGAAAATCGTTTTACCACCCAAATTATCGCGATATTTAAAAACATCTATACGGATACTATTTGTAGCCAACCAAAAGTACTTCGGTTTACTACGACGAATTGAATGATCTCAACCACGGTCATTTTCGTGATATTAAAACCGCAGGTAGAGGCGTTGCCAATTTCGTAGATTACTCGCCGTGGTCAGCCGGAGCCATTTTGTCGTAGTAAACCGGGCTTCTTTTTTACTAGAGAAGTTCAACCAAGAAGAGGGTGCCTGGTTGGGGCGCCCTCTTTTGCGTTGAGGATTAAGTTTGAATCGTCCGGATTAGTGGCGCTTGCGGGTGGCCGTTGCCTTACGGACGGAGGTCTTCTTGGTCGGAGCCTTTTCCTCAGTCTTAGCGGCGGGGGAGACCGGGGCCTCCTTGGCGGGCTCGGTCTTTGCCGTAGCCTTCGGAGCGGTCTTGACCTCAGCGGCCTTCGGAGCCGGCTCGGCCTTTACTTCGACATTAGCCTCTGCCTTGGGAGCTTCAGCCTTGGTCGTGGTCTTCTTGGCCGTCTTCGTAGAGCGCTTGCGCGTGGTGGTCTTGGCGGCTGGCTTTGCCTCGACAGCTGCCTTGGCCTTGGGCTCGGAGGGCGCCTCCTCGACCTTGACGGCGGGCTTTGCAGCAGCCTTCGGGGCCGTCTTCGCGGCGGCCTTCGTCGTAGCAGCCTTGGTCGTCGTCGACTTCATGGCTGTTGCCTTCTTGGCAGTCGTGGTCTTGGTCGCGGCCGTCTTCTTGGCAGCGGTCTTGGCCGGAGCCTTTGCCGCGGGCTTAGCCTCGGCAGCGTCGGCCTTTACCTCGGGAACGACCTCGGCCTCGGTGGCCTTCTTAACAGCGGCGGTCGTGCGCTTGCGCGTTGTCGTTGCCTTGGCAGTAGTTGCCTTAGCGGCGCTAGTCTTGCTAGCAGCGGCCTTCGTGGTCGTGGCCTTCTTAGCCGTTGTCTTGCGGGTGGTCGTCTTCTTAGCGGCAGGTTTCGCTGCGGGCTTAACTTCGGCATCGGCAGCCGGCTTCTCCTCGGCCTTGGGCTCCTCGGCGGCAGCGGGCTCCTTAACGGGCGCCGCAGGCTCGACCTCAGCGGCAACCGGCTTCTCCACAGCCGCAGCAGCCTTCACAGCCGCCGGGCGCTCAATCTCCGGGTGCATAAAGAAGTACAGGTCAAGATACTTGTCGGCCGAGCGCGTCCAGCTAAAGTCCTGGCTCATGGCCTGCGTGACCAGCTGGTTCCATGCCTCGCGGTTATCCCAGAACAGGCGTGCCGCGCGGAACACCGCGTCGCCCATCTCGTCGCCGTTAAAGTTGCTAAACGAGAAGCCCGTGCCCTCGCCGGTAAACTCGTTGTACGGCTGCACGGTGTCCTTCAGGCCACCGGTCTCGCGCACGATGGGCAGGGTGCCGTAGCGCATGGCGATGATCTGCGACAGACCGCAGGGCTCAAACTTCGAAGGCATTAGGAACATATCGGCGGCGGCATACATACGCTGCGACAGCGCCGGATCGAACTCGATGCGCGCGGCCATGGTGCCGGGGTACTTGTCCTGGAAGTAGCGCAGACCGTCCTCGTAGTCGCGGTCGCCGGTGCCCAGCACGGCCACCTGAACGCCGCCGGACAGGATGCGGTCGAGCGCGTACATGACCAGGTCCATGCCCTTCTGGCGCGTCAGGCGCGTGACCATCACCATAAGCGGGCGGTCGTCGCGCACCTCGAGCCCCAGTTCCTCCTGCAGCTTGGCCTTGCACACGGCCTTGCCGGAACGGTCCTCCACGGTGTAGTTGGCGGCAATGCGCTTGTCGGTCGCCGGGTCAAAGCCTGCCACATCAATGCCGTTGAGGA
>CAJMRN010000096.1 GCA_905215815.1 uncultured bacterium
CGCCGGGCCGACTCGGTTCGGATCGGGCTCTACACCAACTTTCTCGACACTACCGGCCCTAGGCCAGCGCGCGTACGTTCGAGGAGATCTTCAGCACCAAAAACTCGGTCGAGGAGCCCAGCTTGAGCAGGTCGCCATCGTGGATGGGAATCTGCTTGTCCTCGTCATCGGCGGTGCGCAGCGAGCGCGGCTTTTCGATAACGGTGGTCGCGCCACTGTGTGTCACCAGCACCGTTCCATTGGTGGAGCGAAGGCCGCTTGCGAGCCATGTGCCGTTAGAAAACGCTACACGCAGGTGCCGGCGGGATACATCGGGTCCTACGTTGGTGATGGCGTTTCGGTCGCGTGCGAACGAGCCTAAAACCGTGCCCTCGGGATCGAGGCTCAAGGGATAGATTGGCGGTAAGGCCGAGCCGTCTTTTGCAAGCCTGAGCAGCCCCAGTTTTGCAGGAGGCTCGTTGACCTTGTGGTTGGTATCCTGCGCCTGGACGACCTCGGTGGTCTCGAGCGTGCCAAAGGTCTGGGCTAGCTGTGTGATGGCAAAGTCTTTGACTTCGGAGGCGGCGGCATTGGGATCGGCCAGGCATCCACAGACCGTTAGCGCAAGGAGTTCCAAAAGGCGCCGGTCGCTTTGCTTGAGGCCCGGCATGACGGCGATGCGGTCAAAGATATTGCGCAGGATGGAACCATCGAGCTCCCAGTGTTCGAGCGACGTTGCCATGCGCTCGAGGGCATGCGCCGTAATGGCTTGCTGGCGAGCGTTGGCGGCCGCTGGACTGCTGCCGCCGCCGATTTTTACAGCGGCGGCCAAGTTCTGGACGCTCTGCGAAAAATCGGCAAACATCTCGGGGTCGATCTTGTCGGTACCCGGAACGACGTGCACCACGCGTCGCGATAGGAACGTCTTTTCGGTAATGCGAAACCTTGGGGCCGGTTTGGAGCCCATCGGCTTGTCCGAAATCAAGATGCGCGCCGCTTCGCGATTATTGATCTGCAGGTCGCACTTAAGGAAATCAAAGAGCACCTCGGAAGGTGTTTCCGCACGCATGATGCAAGGCTCCTTTCTGGTATCCGGGGAAGGTGTTAGATGCAAAAGCCGGGCAGGACGTAGGTCATTTGGTCCGGATTGTTTCCGGGCGTTGCCCAACTAAATACGTCGCCGTCTTTTCCAACGCGGTTAAAGTACGTCGAGTCGGCGCCTTCGCTGTAGTCGGCGCTAGGGGTGCGCTCCCAGTAGCAGATCTTTTGGCCGGCGACGGTGCGGATCATGGCATCATTGGTGGTCAGACCGCTCACACTCTGCTCGCGATAGAGCTGGTACTGCTCGCCTTCTCCGCTGTAGAGGTCAGAAAGGTACTCGCAGCTTTCTGCGAACGTTTCGGGCGCTTGGTAGCCGCACAGCTCGCTCATGGACGGCAGCCAGAGCATGTCGTCGGTGGCGGTGATGCTGGAGACGTCTTTAGTGGCGCCGGTGTTGTTGGTAAGCTTTCGCACCGGGCGGATCTGATTACGGAGATCGTCGGGCAGCGTAGCCATGCCCTTGTCCGCCAACCATTCGCGAAGCGACGATTGCTCCCAGCCACCCGTCGCGGCGCTGTCATTTACGGCGCGCATGGCGATGGGGGTGCGGAACATAAAGGTGATGCCCGCAGGGAGGCCGTCATCGGTGAGCGTATCTGCTTTAAAGCCCACGATCTGGACTTGTGCCTTGGTCCCGTCGGAAAGCCTGACGGTCTTGGTGTTCTCGTTTTCGAGCGACTGCTCGCTGTTTACCAGGTGGTAGGTTTCGGCAATCTCGAGCGCCTTTTTGTTGGAAGATGTCTCTTGGATTTTGCGGGAGATCAGGGCGAGTTCTTCCCAGGTGTAATCGTCGAGTGACGGCTTGATGCCGTGCGCCAGGTCGATGAGCCCCCAGCACCCCGTGGCAAGGGCAGAAGCTACGATGCCGGCAACGCAGACGCCGCCGAGCGCGAGCGCGGCGCGACGCGAGATGAGCGGGTGGCGCGTCTGGGCCTTGTCGGAGCCGGAAGGCTTCGGTTGTTGGCTAAAGTCGACCGGGGTGGGCAGCGGCGTACGCGGCTCAAAATCGATGCCTTTAATCCAGGCATCGAGCTTGCCGAAAATCGAAGACAGCGGCGCGCGCTGGGACTGCTCGTTATGGATGCCGCTCATAATGACATCGACGAGCTTTTGGTCGCCGGGTAAGCGCGCCTCGAGCGGCTCGGGCTCGTGCTCGATCTTGTACAGGTAGGGCGACTGGTCCATATGCTCGTTTAGGCGATATGGCGTGTGACCGGCATAGAGCGTGTAGAGCACGCTGCAGAGCTCATATGTATCGATGCAGGGCGACGTGCGAAGCGGCGCCAGCTCGGGGATGTCGTTGGAGAGCATCTCGGGCGGGGCGAACTCAGGGGTGCCGTTGCGCCAGATGCCGGTGGACATGGTAAACGAAGGGTCCGAGCGCTTGATGCTGGAGCTGCCCAAATCGACCAGGCAAAGGTCGAAGCTGCAGTGCGCAATTTGCTGGGCAAGAGGCCGGCGCGTCGTGCGAATGATGATATTGCGCAGCGAGATGTCGCGGTGCGCAAACGGCGCATCGAGCTTTTGGGCGCCCAGGAGAATCTCTCCCAGGCGTTTTCCGATGGCGGCGACGGTGTTGGCGGGGATGCGGCCGCCGTCGGCGGGGTCGGTTAGTTCTGCCACGGCATCGCGAAGGGACAGGCCCTCGATCCACTCCATAAGGATGGCCGGCGTGTTGCCGGTGTAGCCGTAGCCATAGGTTTTGGCAAAACCGCTCAACAGGGAGACGGCCGCAAGATTGCGATATTCCTCGGTGAGCGTCTTGATGTCCGAAGGGGTGACGGCGGGACCGTTTTCTTCGCGGCTATCGAGAGGCCACAGCGTTTTGAGTGCAAAGGTCTCGCCCTCGGTGTTGGCGACCTTGCGAAGATGGTGGGAACCTCCGTCGACTGCCCCGCAATCCAGCAGGGTGGTAAAGCGGCGAATGGTATCGGGGTCTTCGGAGGTCGCAAACATTGCGTTTGGTTCAAAGGGGGACAACGCGATGATATTCATGTCCGTGTCATACGTCACGGGGCGATCCTTTCGAAAAGAAAATGCATAACGGTGATGTTAGTGAAAAGGTAGCGCAACCGTTGACTTAATTGAAAAGGTGCCGTTATTTGCATGGGTTGATGCAAATAACGGCACCTTGTGCGTCGATAATGTGTGCGCGGGCTAGTCGGTGATGCGGATGACCAAGAAGCGCGTCGTGGCACCCAAGCAGAGCGTATCTCCGTTGTGAATCTCGACGGGGGTGTTGGCAAAGTTGGCGGGGCGGTCACGGCGGGCCGGCTCGATAGCCTGTCGGCAGCGGTCGACGCCCGAGATCAAAAACGATCCGTTGGTGGAGTCGAGGCCCTGCGCAAGCCAGCGTCCGTCTTGCAGCCAAACGCGCAGGTGCTGGCGCGAGACATCGGAATCGACGTCAGTGATGGCGTTTTCGTCGCCCGTCAGCGATCCGATAATGCTGCCCGTCGGATCCATGGATAGGGGGCGCAGCGGCGGACGCGCCGAGTTGCCCACAACGCGCAGCAGGCCCAGGCGAATATCTCCCGTAGGGCGTGCGGCAGCCGAGAAAAACGAGGTGACGGTCGTCTCGACCGTGCCGAGCGTCGAGAGCATCTGGTCGGACACAAACGACTCGGTGTATTCTATGGCGCGGGCGGGGTCGCCAAGACAGCCGGTAACGATAAAAAAGACCAGGTGGATGTAGAGGCGATCTTTAATGTCGCTATCGTCGGCGGTCTCGATGCGCTCGACGCCGTTCCTAAAGAGCATGCCGTCGACGCCGCAGTTGGTAAGGGCATCCTGCATGTTCGGGACGCACGACTCCATATAGCGTTTAGCGACCTTGCTCAGCGATTGGGGGTCGGAGCCTCGGTTTTGCATGATGAGGTTGAGTATCTGGCGCGCACTTTGTTCAAAGGGTGCAAAAAGCAGCTCGGGAAGGTCACCGGGCTTAGCGTGAACGATTTCGCGTGAGATAAACGACGGGACCGTCAAGCGTTCGGAGATGAGGCGTCCACCGTAACGGGCGTTGCCGGCCATGAGAATTTGCGCGGCGTTACCGTTGTTGATGCGACCGAGTGACTTAAGCCCGGCGTACAGTGCACAAGATGGAGTGTCAGCCATTTGTTTTTACCCCCCCCCCTCCTCAAAAAGTGACATTGAATACGTAAGCAATATCAATTATAGGCGCTTTGCAGCTCGAAATGCTCGCCAGGGGGCGCGGACGGTGTAAATCGCTGCCGGAAGACAACAAATCAAAAAGCGGAGAGTGGATTAATAAGCTGGGAAAACGCGTTAGCAAGACCGTTGTGGGCAACATTTGGCATGATGTCGCTTTGGCTTTTGGTCACGGGGTCGTGCGGTACCATAAACGTTAATGAACTTTGACGAACGACCCGCCGAGCTTGCCTCAGCGGGCTTTTGGCGTTGCAATGCCGGAGGAACAGCATGCTCATTCACCGTATAGCCGCGCAGCTCTACACTGCCGAGGCCTTGCAGACCGTCGAGGCCGGACTCGATGCCGGCGAGGACGTGACGCTGGCCGTGTCGCAGTCGGGTCGCACGCTTATGGCGGCAGCCCAGTTTGCGCGCCGTCCGCGCCCCACGGTCTACATTGTGAGCGGCGAGGACGCGGCCGATCGCGCCGCGCGCAGCCTTGCCGCTTACGTGGGCCTGGCACACGTGTGCCGTTTTCCCGAGCGCAAGGACTATCCGTGGCGCGAGCAGGCGCCCGACGATGCCGTGGTTGCCCAGCGCTGCGAGGCACTCGGGCGCATCGTGCGCGGCGACAACTGCATTATGGTCGCCTCGGCCCGCGCGCTGCTGCGCTGTGTGCCGCCGGTCGAGAGCCGCTACTGGGAGTCCACGACCTTTGCGGTGGGCGAGGAGATTCCTTTTGACGAGGTGCCGCAGCGCTTGGTGGGCATGGGCTACACCAATGCCGGTGCCGCCGACGCGCCCGGCCTGTTCCGCGTGCACGGCGACACCGTCGAGGTGTTTCCCGCGCAGGAAAAAGCGCCCGTGCGCATTGAGTTCTTTGGCGACGAGATCGACCGCATCCGTCGCATGGTGAGCTCAACGGGGCAGACCATCGGTAACGAAGACAGCATCGAGATCTTCCCCTGCCGTGAGCTGGCGCTCACAGACGAGGCTGTTCACAACATGCATGTGGCGCTCTATCGCGCCAGCCAGGACGACAGCAAGCTGGCGGCGCTGCTCGAGATGGTGGATGCGCGCATCGTCACACCCGAGCTCGACCGCTTTTTGCCGGTGATGTACGGCCAGACCGTGAGCCCGCTGGCGCACGTGAGCGGCAAGGCGCTCGTGGTGCTGTCCGAGCCGCGCTCGCTGTTCGACGATTGCCTGCGCGCCTACGAGGATATCGAGGCCCGTGCCGGCGAGGCGGGGGTCGATCGCCTGGATGGCTTGTACGTGCGCGCCCAGCAGCTCGACTTTGGTGCCCAGCAGCGCCTGAACTACGTGAGCCTCATCCGTGCCGGCGGTGCGGTGACGGCCGAGCTCAAGATTGAGCAGCCGGCCATCGCAGGCTCGGACAACCGTTTTATGACGCGCATCCAGGAGGTCATGGGCAAGCGCTATGCCTGCGTGTTTGCCATCCCCGACCGCGGTGCGCGCGAGTCGATGGAGCTCACCTTTGGCGACGAGGGCATTACCTTTGAGGAATCGCTGACCGCGGCGCCCGAAAACGCCGGCGCTATCGGCGACCGTGTGCGCGTGGCAACGGCGGATTCTGCCGATCGCGCCGCCCGCCAGGAGGCCCATGCCTCCATTCGCGAGCGCCGCGCCGATGCGCTCAACGCCCGCTCGCTCGAGGCGGGCGCGGCCC
>CAJMRN010000097.1 GCA_905215815.1 uncultured bacterium
GCCGTAGCCGCCATAGGTGTCGACGATGATCTTGCGGCCGGTCAGGCCCGTGTCGCCCATGGGGCCACCCACGACAAAGCGGCCGGTGGGGTTCACATAGATGTCGGCGCTATCCCACGGCATGTTCTCGGCAGCCATGACGGGCGCGATGACATGCTCGATGAGGTCGCCCTTGATCTTGCCCATGTCCTCAATTTCGGCAGCGTGCTGCGTGGAGATGACGATGGTCGTGACCTCGACGGGCTTGCCGTCCTCGTAGCGCACGGTGACCTGGGTCTTGCCGTCGGGGCGCAGATAGGCCAGGGTGCCGTCGTGGCGCACGGCTGCCAGGCGCTCGGCCAGGCGGCTTGCCAGGTAGTGCGGCATGGGCATGAGGGTCTTGGTCTCGTTGGAGGCGTAGCCGAACATCATGCCCTGGTCGCCGGCGCCGATCAGGTCGATCGGGTCGGTGGTAGCGCCGGTCTGGGTCTCAAACGACTCGTCGACGCCCTGGGCGATATCGGGGGACTGCTCGTGGATGAGGCTCATGACACCGCAGGTATCGCAGTCAAAGCCAAACTTGGCGCGGTTGTAGCCGATGCGGCGGATGACGCCGCGGGCAATCTCCTGCACGTCAACGTATGCCTGGGTGCGGATCTCGCCGGCGACGATGACGGTGCCGGTGGTCACGAGGGTCTCGCAGGCGCAGCGGACGTTTTCCACGTTGGCGGGCACGCCGTTGGGCGCAATATAGCCCTGCTCCTGCAGCTCTATTTCTTTGGCGAGGATTGCGTCGAGGACGGCATCGCTGATCTGGTCGGCGATCTTATCGGGATGGCCTTCGGTCACCGACTCCGACGTAAACACAAAGGACCCCTGCTGGGGCGGGATGGAACGAAGTTCTTCTGACATGATTGTCCTTTCAAAAACGTGTCCCGGCGACCGTTACCATTCCGCCGGGCTCTGTATGCAAGGGCACATCATATCGCGTAAAACCAACATTCACACCCTTTCCGCACCTACTCATTGGGGACAGACTTAAATGACCAGCCGAAGGAACATTCCGGCATTTGGAGACTGGTCATTTAAGTCTGTCCCCAATGAGTGTGTCCCCAATGACTGAGTCGGTGCCCTTTGTGCGGAGGTGGGCATTGTTGCTTTATACTGGTGCGGTTAGACATCCATCCTGCAATCGAGGAGATTTCCATGGCATCAGACGTTCGCGTCCGCTTTGCACCCTCACCGACGGGCAAGCTGCACATCGGCGGCGCCCGCACCGCTATCTATAACTGGGCTTTTGCCCGCGCAAACGGCGGCACGTTCATCCTGCGCATCGACGACACCGACCCCACCCGTTCCACCGACGAGAACACGCAGATCATCCTGCGCGCCATGCGTTGGCTGGGCCTGGACTGGGACGAGGGCCCCGAGGTGGGCGGCGACTTTGGCCCCTATGCCCAGACCGAGCGCCTGGACCTGTACAAGCAGGCCGCCCAGCAGCTTTGGGACGAGGGCAAGGCATATCCCTGCTTCTGCACCAAGGAGCAGCTCGAGGCCGATCGCAAGGCCGCGCAGGAGCGCAAGGACCCCTTCCAGGGCTATCAGCGCCGTTGCCGCGATCTGGATCCCGAGGAGGCACGCCGCCGCATCGAGGCCGGCGAGCCCTACGTCCTGCGCATCAAGGTGCCCGAGGACCGCGGCGACGTCGTCATCCACGATGCCGTCCACGGCGAGGTGACCTTCGATGCCAAGGAGCTCGACGACTTTGTCATCTTCCGCTCCGACGGCACGCCCACATACAACTTCGCGACCGTCGTCGACGACGCCATGATGAAGATCACCCACGTCATCCGCGGCGATGACCACCTTTCCAATACTCCGCGCCAGGTCATGGTCTACGAGGCCCTCGGCGCGCCCGTGCCCACGTTCGCCCATATCTCCATGATTCTGGGCGCCGACGGCAAGAAGCTCTCCAAGCGCCATGGCGCCACCTCGGTGGAGGAGTACCGCGATGCCGGCTACCTGCCTGACGCGTTCGTCAACTATCTGGCGCTGCTTGGCTGGTCGCTCGACGGCGAGACCACGATCATCCCGCGCGATGTCCTGGCCAGCAAGTTCTCGCTTGACCGCATTTCCAAGAACCCGGCGACCTTCGACCCCAAGAAGCTCGACTGGGTCAATGCCGAGTACATCAACGGCATGTCCGACGCCCAGTTTGCCGATGAGATCATGGTCCCCGAGCTGCACGAGGCCGGCATGATCGAGGGCAACGTCGAGTACGGCGAGGACTGGATCGACGCGCTTGCCTCCATCGTTAAGCCGCGTACCAAGATGCCGGCCGACGCCGTGATCGTCGCCGCCCCCATCTTTGCCACGGCCGAGACGCTCGAGTATGACGAGAAGTCCGTCAATAAGGGCCTGGCCAAGGAGGGCATGGGTGCCATTCT
Source organism: uncultured bacterium (assembly GCA_905215815.1). Taxonomy (GTDB): domain Bacteria; phylum Actinomycetota; class Coriobacteriia; order Coriobacteriales; family Coriobacteriaceae; genus Collinsella. The sequence continues at coordinate 2,427 of CAJMRN010000097.1, forward strand.
GGACGCCGCCAAGGCCGCGCTTGAGGGTGTTACCGAGTGGACGGCCGCCAACATCGACGCCGCACTTGAGCCGCTGCCCGAGCAGATGGACCTCAAGAAGCGCGTGGTGTTCCAGGCTGTGCGCGTCGCCGTCTGCGGCAACATGGTGAGCCCTCCGCTGGGCGAGACCATGGCGCTCGTCGGCCGCGACGATTGCCTGGCGCGTATCGACCGCGCCCGCACGATGGCGCTGTAACAGTCGCGCAAACGCATGTATCCGAGCCCCGCTCACCACGAGTGGGGCTCTTGTTTCTAAAGACGTATGGGGTGGGAGGTACAGAGACCATGGCCGAGCAACTGTCGCTGTTTGGTTCGCCTGAGCCTAAGCAGGCTTCCGTAAAGCCTGTCCGCACGGCCGAGCAGGCCAAGCCCGCGCCTGCGCCCGAGCCCACGGCCGCCTACGCGAGCGTGGTCCTCGACATTCCCACCCGTGCGCTGTCCGAGCCTTTTGCCTACGGCATTCCGCGGTCTCTTGCCAACGAGGCCCAGATCGGCTCCACTGTCCTAGTTCATTTTGGCAACCGTGCGGCCGCGGGCTATATCGTCGACATTGCGTCTGGGCTGGGCGAGTTGCAAGGCAACAACGCCCTCGACCCCTCGCGCGTCAAGCCCATCGAGGCCATCCTCAGCAAACCGCTCTTTGGCGTCGAGGCCGCCCGCATTGCGCGTTGGATGAGCCGCGAGTATGTCGCGACGCTTTCCGAATGCTTGCGCCTGTTTTTGCCTCCGGGTGGCAGCCCGCGTGTCGTTAAGGGCGATGACGGGGCGTGGACGGTCGAGCGTCCCGCCGTCAAGCCTATCCAAAACCGCTGGGTGATGCTTACGCCCGAGGGCTTTGACTATACGCCGCCCAAGACCGCAGTTCGCCAGCGTCAGCTCATCGAGGCGCTCCAGTGCGGACCGGTCACGACGCGCGACCTCAATTTGCTCTACAACAGTATGTCGGCGACCATCAAGGCGCTCGAAAAACGCGGCGTCGTGGTGGTGGAGGAGCGCCGTGCCTGGCGCGGTTGCAGCGAGCAGACTACGCTGTCCTCGGCAAGCGGTAAAGCGCCGGTCGCACTTACGAACGGCCAGCAGCAGGCGCTCGCGCAGATTGAGCGCGCTCGCCTGGATGCGCACGGCGACGTAGTCCTTGTCGACGGCGTCACCGGATCCGGTAAAACCGAGGTCTACCTCTCCGCTATCGAGCGCGTGCTCGAGGCCGGCCGTTCAGCGTGCGTGCTTGTGCCCGAGATCTCGCTGACGGCCCAAACCGTCGGCCGCTTCCGCTCGCGCTTTGGCGAGACGGTTGCGGTGTTCCATTCGCGCCTTTCGGCCGGTGAGCGCCTAGACCAGTGGGATATGGTCGCCAGCGGTGCCGCACGCGTGGTCGTGGGCGCCCGCTCGGCGCTCTTTTGCCCGCTCAGCGACCTGGGCCTCATCATCATCGACGAGGAGCACGAGACCAGCTACAAGCAGGGTTCCAGCCCGCGCTACCATGCGCGCGAGGTGGCGGCCGAGATGGCGCGTCGCTATCGCTGCCCGCTCGTGTTGGGCTCGGCTACGCCTTCTGCCGAGGCCCTCGACCGCTGCCGCCGTGGCACGTTCAACGGTGTCACTTGGACACGCGTCGAGATGCCCGAGCGCCCGGGACACGCCGTGCTGCCCGAGGTTCGCATTGCCGACCTGCGCCGCGAGTTCTCGCACGGCAGCCGCTCCATGTTCTCAATACCGCTGATGGAAGGCTTGGATCGCGTGGTCGAGCGTCGCGAGAAGGCCGTGCTGCTGCACAACCGCCGCGGTTTTGCGCCGTTTTTGATGTGCCGCGAGTGCGGCTGCGTCCCCACCTGCAACCACTGCTCCACCGCGCTCACGTATCACGAGCGCACGCATTCGTTGCAGTGCCATACCTGCGGTTCGTCCTGGCGCGTGCAGCCCTATCCGGCGCCCACGAGCCGTTGCCCCAAATGCGGCAGTCGCTACCTGGCAAAAATGGGCCTAGGCACGCAGCAGATCGAGGACGCCTTGCGCCAGATGCTGCCCGAGGATGTCGCCATCATTCGCATGGACGCCGATTCCACGCGTGGCAAGGACGCGCACAAGAAGTTGCTTGAACAGTTCGATGCCGCCGATTGCGCGGTGCTGCTGGGCACCCAGATGATCGCCAAGGGCCTCGACTTTCCCGAGGTTACCCTTGTGGGCGTGGTTAATGCCGACTTTGCATTAAAGCTACCCGATTTTAGAGCGGGGGAGCGCGCTTACGATTTGCTGGAGCAGGTCGCCGGCCGTGCCGGGCGCGGCGATCGCCCTGGCGAGGTCATTATCCAGACCTATCTGCCCGAGGACCCGGTCATTCGCGCCGTTGCCGAGCATGATCGCTCGATCTTTACCGACTACGACTTGGACCAGCGTCGCGAAGCGCTGTATCCGCCGTTTGTGCGCCTGGTTAACATTTTGGTGTGGTCGGCGAATCGTGACGAGGCGCAGGATTACATTGGGCGTATCGCAAAGTTGCTCAAGCGCCGCTGGCACGCCGCCGCGCCTGATTTTTTGCGGGTGGGGAGCGCTGTGCCGCAGGTGCTGGGCCCGGCTTCGTGTGTAATCGAGAGAGCCAAGGACCGTTATCGCTTCCACCTGCTTGTGAAGTCGCCCGTGGGGTACCATGTCTCTGACGATATCGACGCCTGCCTCAAAGAGGTGGGCTCCGTGCGCGGCGTGAGCGTGAGCGTTGACGTCGACGCCTATGATTTGATGTAACAACCCGAAAGGATGGCCATGGAAGCCAACGGAATCGTACTTTCGCCCGATCCTCGTCTGCGTCAGGAGTGCGCCGTCATCGAGGAGATCACCCCGGCGATCGAGGCACTCGCCGAGAAGATGAAGAAGATGATGTTCGAGAACGGCGGTTGCGGCCTGGCTGCTCCGCAGATCGGCGAGCTCATTCAGCTCGTCACCATCGACTGCGACTACAGCGACAAGAACGACTACGATCCGTACGTGCTCATCAATCCCGTCATTGTTGAGCAGAGCGACCATCTGGTGCCGTTTAGCGAGGGCTGCCTGTCCATCCCCGGCATTAGCTGCGAGATCGAGCGTCCCGATCATGTCGTCGTCGAGGCGTATGACCTGGATGCCAACCTGATTCGCTACGAGGCATCGGGCGATCTGTTCTGCGTGTGCCTGCAGCACGAGATCGATCACCTGCACGGCAACACCATGTTCGAGCGACTGAAGCCCATGCAGAGGCTCAAGGCCGTCAAGGAGTAC
>CAJMRN010000098.1 GCA_905215815.1 uncultured bacterium
CACCACCATCCTCGCCGAGGTCATGGCCGCCGCCAAGGAAATCCGCCGCATGGGCGAGCGCGCCAACGAGCTGCAGGCCCAGATCACCGAGCTTTCCGAGCAAGGCAAGGACGTCGACGCACTCCTTAACGAGTACGGCCAGGTCCAGGACCGCTTTGAGCATCTGGGCGGCTACGAGCTCGAGAGCAACGCCCGCAAGATCCTGTCCGGCCTGGGCTTTAAGGTCACCGACTTTGAGCGCCCGTGCTCCGAGTTCTCCGGCGGCTGGCAGATGCGTATCGCGCTCGCCAAGCTCTTCCTGCGCCACCCCGACCTGCTGCTGCTCGACGAGCCCACCAACCACCTGGATCTCGAGAGCGTCCAGTGGCTGCGCGGCTTTATCGCCAACTACGACGGCGCCGTGCTCATCGTCAGCCACGACCGCGCCTTCATGGACGCCTGCGTCGATCACGTCGCCGCGCTCGAGAACCGCCGCGTGACCACCTACACCGGCAACTACAGCAGTTACCTCAAGCAGCGCGAGGACAATCTGGAGCAGATGCGCGCCAAGCGCGCCGCCCAGGAGCGCGACATCGCCCACATGCAGGTCTTCGTCGACAAGTTCCGCTACAAGCCCACCAAGGCCGCCCAGGCGCAGGAACGCATCCGCAAGATCGAGCAGATCAAAAAGGAGCTCGTCATCCTGCCCGAGGGCCACAAGCACATCGACTTTAAGTTCCCCGACCCGCCACGCTCGGGCGACACGGTCGTGGGCCTAGAGGGCGTGTCCAAGTCCTACGGCAACAAGCACATCTACAGCGATATTGACCTTAAGCTCTACCGCGGCGAGCACGTGGCGCTCGTCGGCCCTAACGGCGCCGGCAAGTCCACCCTCATGAAGATCCTCGCTGGTCTGGAGCCGCCCACCACCGGCACCCGCGATCTGGGCACCAACGTCGGCGTCGCCTACTATGCCCAGCACGCGCTCGAGGGCATGACCGAGTCCAACACCGTCCTACAAGAGATCGACACCGTTACGCCCAAGTGGACCGTGCCGCAGCAGCGCAGCCTGCTGGGCGCCTTTCTGTTTAGCGACAACGACGCGATCGAAAAACAGGTACGCGTCCTCTCCGGCGGCGAAAAGGCACGTCTGGCGCTCGCAAAGATGCTCGTTGCCCCCGAAGCGCTCCTGTGCCTGGACGAGCCCACCAACCACCTGGACATCGACTCGGTGGACATGCTCGAGAACGCCCTGCAAAACTTTCCCGGCACCATCGTGCTGATCAGCCACGACGAGCACCTGGTACGCGCCGTGGCCAACCGTATCATCGACATCCGCGACGGTAAGGTCACGGTCTACGACGGCGACTACGATTACTACCTCTACAAGCGCGAGGACCTCGCAGCCCGCGCCGCCGCCGAGGCAGCAGGGGAGAGCGCACCTGCCGCGGCCAAGTCCACCAAAGCCAACGCGGCCCAGGACAGCAGCCCAGCCGCGGCCCCTAAGCCGGCCGAGGGCAAAAAGACCAAGGAGCAAAAGCGCGCCGAGTCCCAGGCCCGTGCCGCGCTCAACAAAAAGCTCAAGGGCGTGCGCAACCAGCTCAAGAAGATCGAGACAGAGCTGGACAAAAAGCGTGCCCGCTATGACGAGCTTATGGAATTGATGGCAAGCGAAGAGCTTTATGCCGATCAGGACAAGTTCAACGCCGCGCTGGGGGAATATAACGGCCTAAAGCAAGAGCTGCCCAAGCTCGAGGACGAATGGCTGGAGCTTTCCACCCAGATCGAAGAGGAGACCGCGCGTGAACTCTCGTAAAGCCACCGCCGTGGCGATGAGCATCATAGCCATCGCTTGTCGCATCTGCGGCATCTTTATGAGCGCGATGACCGTGCTGCTGTGCTTCAGCGGCCTCACCGCCAAGCTGCAGATCGTGGGCTTTGTCGTTGAGCTTTCGCGCGCCCTGCCGAGCGCCATCGCCGGCTACGGCGTTATCACCTCGCCCTTTGGCGGTGTCTTCCGCTTGGATTACGCCATCGTGGCCGTCATCCTGTTTGTGGCCGACTACCTGCTTACGCGCGCCTCGCGCCGCGTCCGCTAGGGGAGTGACATGTCCAGCAGCTACCTCATGAACCTGCTCGCCAGCGCCGCCGCCGTCATCGTGGGCATCGTGATCCACGAGAGCGCGCACGCCGCCGCGGCCTGGGCACTCGGCGATAAGACGGCCCGTTCGCGCGGCCGCGTCTCGCTCAACCCGCTCAACCACATCGACCCATTTGGCACCATTCTCTTGCCGCTGCTGATGCTCGCCGCCGGCGGCCCGGTGTTCGCCTTCGCCAAGCCCGTGCCCGTCTACCTCAACAACCTCAAGCACCCCAAGCGCGACGAGGTCCTGGTGAGCGTGGCCGGCCCCGCATCGAACATTGCGCTGGCATGCCTTGCGGCCGCTCTCATGCACGCGACATACGGCAACCTCTACACCAGCATGTCCTTTGCTGTGGCATCACAAATCATGAACTTCGGTGCCACCTTTATTGTGGTCAACCTGTCGCTCGCGTTCTTTAACCTCATCCCGATCCCGCCGCTCGACGGATCGTCGATTATCGTGCCGTTCCTCAAGGGCAAGGCGCTCACCAACTACTACCGCCTGCAGCAATACGCCATGCCCATCCTCATCCTAGTGCTGTATCTGCTGCCCATGTGGACCGGCATCGACGTGATCGGACGGTATTTCGACGTTACCGTGTATCCGCTGGCCGAGTGGCTGCTCAACTTCGCAATCGCCGGCATCTAAGGTAAACTTACAGGTCGACCGTGCAAAACGGTCGCAACATGCACCCAAACCGCGCCGCGAAGGCGCCGTCAAAGGAGGTCGAAGATGTCGTATCGCGTGTCGACGCAGGTCTACAGCGGACCGTTCGACCTGCTGCTGCAGCTGGTAACCCGTCAAAAAGTTGATATCGGCGCCATCTCGATCAGCGAGGTGGCCGAGCAATACCTGGCCGAGGCCGAGCGCATCGAGGCGCTGGACCTGGACGTGGCGAGCGACTTTTTGCTGGTCGCGGCAACCCTTTTGGACATCAAGGCCGCCTCGCTGGTGCCCCAGGAGGCCCCGCGCAAGACAGACGACGATGACGAGGATGACGATGAGCTCGAGGAGCTCAGTGCGCTCGACGGCGACGCCCTGCGCGAGGTCCTGATCCAGCGTCTGATCGCCTACAAGCAGTTTAAGGGCGCGGCGGCAGCCCTTGGCGCGCGTATGCAGGCCGAGAGCCGCATGCATCCGCGCGTGGCCGGCCCCGACCCCGAGTTCCTAGGCCTTATGCCCGACTACCTGGCCGGCATCACCCTGCGCGGCCTTGCCGTCATCTGCGCCGACCTGGACGGCAAACGCCAGACCTTCCTGCTGGAGGCCGAGCACGTGGCACCGCATCGCGTGCCGCTCGACCTGACGGTGGCCTCGGTCGACCGCTTTACCATGGCACACCAAGCCTGCACCTTCCGCGAGCTGCTGGACGGCGACGCCACCACCGAGCAGCTCGTTGTCACCTTCCTGGCCATGCTGGAGCTTGCCAAGCGCGGCTCGCTTACGCTAAGCCAGGACGAGATCTTTGGAACCATTCAAATCAACCGCGTCGAGGGCGCCGAGGCATACGTGCCCGGCGAGGGCCCCGAGCTCACCGAATAGGAGCGGCAACCATGTCAACCCTTTCCACGCTGGAGGCAAACAGCCTCATAGGCGCCCTTGAGGCGCTGCTGCTGGTGTCGAGCGACCCCGTGAGCGCACCCGCGCTGGCAGCTGCGCTGGATATCGCCCCGGGCGAGTGCGCGTCGCTTTTGGCCGAGCTCAAGGTTGAGTACGAAGAGGCCAACCGCGGCTTTCAGCTGCGCGAGGTCGCCGGTGGCTGGCGCCTGTTTACGCACCCCGCCTACCACGACGTGGTCGAGGCCTACGTGCTGAGCTGGGACACGCAAAAGCTGTCTCAGGCGGCGCTTGAGACCCTGGCCGTCATCGCCTACCACCAGCCCGTCACGCGCGAGGTGGTCAAGGGCATCCGCGGCGTCAACTCCGACGGCGTCATCGCGTCGCTCGTGGATAAGGGCCTGGTGCGCGAGCTCGGCCGCGACCCCGAGCGCGGTCAGGCCATCATCTACGGCACGACCAACGCCTTTTTGGAAAAGTTCGGCCTGCGCTCCACTCGCGACCTGCCCGATCTGGAGCAGTTTGCCCCCGACGAGCAGTCGCGCCAGTTTATCCGCGAGCGCCTGAGCGGCCGCAGCATTCAGTCTACGCTCGAGGAGCAGGCCGAGGACCTGGACGAAGAGCGCGAACTGATCGATACCGATGTTGAAGATGTTGAGGCAGTCGAGGACGAGGATAACCTGGTTGTCGACGATACCTCGGAGGACATGCATGACGAGGACTAACGAAGCAGAGGTGACGCGCGCCGCAGGCGCCACAACGCCCGCAGGCGACGCCCAGCCCGTCTACCCGCACACGATGCGCCTACAGCGCTTTTTGGCACGCGCGGGCGTGGCGAGCCGCCGCGGCTCGGAGGACCTGATGACCGCAGGCCGCGTGACTGTTAACGGCGAGGTCGCGACCGAACTGGGCACCAAGGTCGACGTCGACCGCGACAACATCGAGGTTGATGGCATGCCCGTCAAGCTCAACCAGGGCGCCGTGTACCTGATGCTCTACAAGCCGACCGGCTACCTCACCACCATGAGCGATCCGCAGGAGCGCCCCTGCGTGGCCGAGCTGGTCCCCCGCGACCGCTTTCCGGGACTCTTCCCGGTGGGTCGCCTGGACCGTGACACCACGGGCCTTTTGCTCTTTACCACCGACGGCGACCTGTCGCAGGACCTGCTGCACCCCAGCAAGCACGTCTACAAGACCTACCAGGCTTTGGTGGACGGCCACCTGACCGATCGCGACTTGGAACCGCTCCGTCGCGGCATCGAGCTCGACGACGGCTTGTGCCAGCCGGCGATCTGCCGGGTCATCAACGCGCGCGAAGCCGAGGCGGTGGCCCCGCAAGGTGTCAAGCCCGGCACCACTGCCGTGGAGGTCATCATCCGCGAGGGCCGAAAGAACCAGGTCAAGCGCATGCTGAGCAAGATACACCACCCGGTGATCCGCCTGCATCGCTGTAACTTTGCCGGCCTGGAGCTCAAGGACGTGGCAAAGGGCGCGGCGGAGATCGTCGTGCCCACGCCGCCGGACGCTCCGGAGCCGCAGCCCCCGGAAACGGGCGTGGAGTTCGCGCCCGGATGCCATGACCGTTTCTTCTAATCGCAAGGAGCTCCCGTGTACCCCATTGCCGCCATCGAAAGCGCCATGATCCGGCATATCCATGAGGCCCGCCTGCCGTACCTGCGTTTTGTGGGCAGCTATGGCGGCGAGCTGCTGGGCGACTGGAAAAACGTCTATCCCGCCGTCCCGGCCATCTGGGTGACGTTTGCCGGTGCCACGGAGGCCAAAGCCCTGGATACAGCCCGCACCCGCTTTGAAAGCGTGCTGACCTTCACCAGTATAGCGGCGGCCTGC
>CAJMRN010000099.1 GCA_905215815.1 uncultured bacterium
TTCTGGCCTAGGCCGTTTTGGTAGGCGCGCTCTTCCTCGTACAGGCGACCGAGCGTGGGAGCATCGACGTTCTCGGCAAAGACCGAGAACTTGCCGCCGCGCAGCTGCGGGTCGATCATAAAGCGAACGAGGGGCTCGCCGACAAAGACGTAGCGGCGCTTTTCGGCCTGCGCTTTCACAAACTCGCGGACCTCGCGCGAAAGCTCGGGGTAGAACGGGGCGAGCATGGGGTCGTCGTCGGCGGCAATCAGGATGGTATAGAGTGCCGGCGCGGTGTTGACGCCGTTGATCACCAGAGTCTGATCCTCCATGTCGCGAGCGGCCTGCTTGGCAAGCTTCTTAAAGGAGAACGGGGCACGGGTGGCACCGAAGATGCCGGCCACGTGGTCCTCGAAGATGTTCAGGAAGTTCACGAAAGATCACTCTCCGTATAGGTTCTTTGGTATCCGAGCAAATAAAGGCATATCCCGACGATTATAGAGGATAGGATTCCCGCAACCGCCGCCTTGGCGACGACCGGGCTCGCAAGGCTGGCAATTTCCATATGGTGTGCAAGACAAAACGATACGGCCGAGCCAATGCCGGCGACGGCAATTGCGACGATGGCGGCAAGGTTCGATCCCTGCTCGGCGCGCTTGGCATGAGCGTTGAGCAGCAGCGATGTTGCCGCGGCCGTTGCTGAAACCAGCACGATTGCAGCGAGAAGGAGCGCGTCTCCCAGCGCTACGGCGACACTGCTAAGCCCCAGTACGCCTCCCGCAGAGAGGGCTGCTGCGGCAAGGCGGGCAAAGAGTGCGCCCATGCCCGTAGCCGCCGCGGCACTTGCCGGAGCGAGCCAAAACGCCGCGAAGCCCCCGGCGGCTCCGGCGGCAAGGAGGGCGTCGCCGGTTAGGCAACCCAGCGCAAGCGCGCAGGTGAGCGCCGCGCTCGCAGCTGCCTCGGAGCGTCCCCAGGCAATCCACCAACCGGACATGGCGGCGGCAAAAATGACCGCGACCGGCAGCATCGACAGGATGCCCTGCGTCTGCATGGTGGCGTTGGCCATGAGCACCAAAAAGCCCACGGCCGAGATGGCCGAGCCGATCTGCGGGGCCAAGCCTGCCGCCGCGCCAATAGCGATGGCCGCCACGACCAGCCCGGGAAGCGCCGCGACGCCCGCTGTCTGCATAAGCAAAAAGCTAAAGGCTCCGCATGAGAGCGCCGAGATGGCGCGCATGGTGTAGTTGCGCGCGCAGCTCCAGCGCGTGCCCGCCCAACCAAGTGCGGGGTCGACCTCGACGGTGTCATCCGCGTAACTCGATGGCTCGATACCGTCTGCCGCGCGCTCGTCATCCGAAAGCTCGCCCACCATCTGCTCCAGGCTGCGACGGCCCTCGCGCACGCTGCCCAAGCCGGCGAGCAGCTGGTCGCAAAATGCCTCGATGCTGTTAGGGCGGTCTTGCGGCATGGGGGAGAGGGCACTCATGAGTGCAGCCTCGGCTCCCGGGGGAAAGTGTGGGATGAGCTCGCTGGGATAGGTGGCACCGCCGATGATGCGGCCGAGCGAGTCGCCGGGCGTGGCCGCCATAAAGGGAGCGCTGCCGCACATGCCCTCGTAGATCACACAGGCGAGGGCAAAGACATCGGCGCGCTCGTCAACCGTGCCAGTTTCGATGTCGAGCTGCTCGGGTGGCATGTAGCCGATGGTGCCGCCGCGCGATCCGCCAAAGCCGCCGGCAGACGACAGCCGCGCCATGCCAAAGTCGGTGAGCTTTACATTGCCCGAGTGGTCGATGAGCACGTTGGCGGGCTTAATATCCAGGTGGAGCACGCCGTTGCTATGGGCGAAGGTGAGCGCCTGGCCCAGCGCGTCGGCAATGGCAGCGGCCTCGTCAAAGGTGAGCGAATGGCCGTCCACGCGATGCAAAAACTCGGCTAGGGACATGCCGTCGACATATTCCATGACCAGGTAGGCATAGGCGGTGTCGTGCGTAAAGTCGATAACCTGCACGATATTGGGATGTTGAAGCATGGCGGCGGTATGCGCCTCGCGCAGCACATCCATAATGTCGCTGGCGGGCATGCCAGCGCCGTCTGTGAGGGGGATGCGCTTAATGGCCACGCGACGGCGCAGGTGTGTGTCGCGGCAAATCTCGATGGAGCCAAAACCGCCGGTCGCAAGCGTTTCGAGCGGCTGGTACCGCTTGAGCAGCTCGCGAGAGCTAGTGCCCTCCAAGGGAACGTCCGGCGAGAACCGGGCGGTATGTTGCGAGAAAAGCGGCATGGCCAACCCTCGTGCGTTTAAAGTTCGTTTGCGAGCGGCGGGCGCGGGGCCGAGCCATTCGCGGTGGCATAGATGCTGCTAGTGTAGCACGCTCAGGTGCATGGGGAGGATGGCGGGATGCGAGGCTGCCTGTCTGGCTTGGCCTTAGCGCTTCTTCTTGCTCTTCTTCTGCTTGCGCTGCTTGCCCTTGTTGTCCTGGGGCTTGTCGGCCTTGTCGCCCCGCTTGGCCTCGGCGGCAGCCTTCTCGGCCTTCATTTTCTTCTTCTTGGTCTCGATGCGGAGCTTTTTGTTGATGCGCGCCTTAAGGAAGGGGCCAAACTGCTCGGCATCGCCGCGGATAAAGGTGTCCTTAGGGATAGTCACGCCCTGGTCGGCGAACATGGCTACAAAGATGCGCTCGCCGTCGAGTACGTGGTCGAGCTTCTCAAACGGGAAGAACTGCGACTTGCCGCTCTTGCCCCAAACCATCAGGCCGTCCTCGTTGGCAGCGACGCGGCGATAGCGGCCACCCATGGACTCGTCGGCCTCGACGGCGTCGATAAAGTCACGGGCGAGCGTGTGGTGCAGGTTTTTGCTCCACCAGGCCAAAAAGGCGCCGAATACGATCAGGACGACGCCAAACTTGATCCAGTTGTCGCCGGCCACCAGCATGCCGATGCCGAGCAGCGCGGCAATTGCCGCGGCGACATACAGCGAACCGCGACGCCTGGGCGAGGCGACCAGGCGGGCGAAGTCGGTGACCAGGTCGTTTTCGTACTGGTACTCGTTGAGGTACAGGATGCCGTCGTCGGCTGCGGCCTGCTCCTCGAGCGCGACCTCGACCTGGTCGGCTGCTTCGGAGGGGACGAGGTTGCTCTCTGCGTCTGCCATGCTCTTTGGACTCCTATCGCGGCGGGCTCGCCGTACGGGTTATTATGAATGCAGTATGCCGTGCGACCGCATGGCCGTCGCGGCAACAAGACTCAGTATACCCGGGGGAGCACCCATGGAATCGTTGTACCGAAAGTATCGCCCGCTCACCTTCGACTCCGTGGTGGGCCAGCAGCATATCGTCTCGACGCTCGAGCATGCCATCACCGAGGGGCGCCTGTCCCACGCGTACCTGTTCTGCGGACCGCGCGGCACGGGCAAGACCACCATGGCGCGCATTCTTGCCAAGGCACTGCTCTGCCGCAATGCCGAGGCGGCGCGCGCCGAGGGTGCGAGCGGTTGCATGCCCGACGGCACCTGCGAGGAGTGCGAGCTCATCGCCGAGGGCAATCATCCCGATGTTTACGAGCTCGACGCCGCAAGCCGCACGGGCGTGGACAACGTGCGCGAGGAGATCATCAACTCCGTCAACTTTGCCCCGGTGCGCGGCAAGTACAAGATCTATATCATCGACGAGGTCCACATGCTCACGACGGCAGCGTTCAACGCGCTGCTCAAGACGCTCGAGGAGCCGCCGGCGCACGTGATCTTTGTGCTGTGCACCACCGATCCGCAAAAGATTCTGGAGACCATCCTCTCGCGCTGCCAGCGCTTCGATTTCCACCGTATCGGCAACGAGGATATCGAGCATCGCTTGTCCTACGTGTGTGAGCAGGAGGGCTTCGATTACGACGACGAGGCGCTGGCCATCGTGGCACGCCATGCCAAGGGCGGTATGCGCGATGCGCTTTCCACGCTGGAGCAGCTGAGCGTTTTTGGCAACGGCGCCGTGCATGCAGACGATGCCCGCTCGCTTTTGGGCGAGGTTTCGGACCAGATCCTGGGCGAGTTTGCCCGCGCTATTGCCGAGCGTGATATTGCTGAACTCTATGGGCTCATTCGCGCACAGGTCGAGGAGGGCAATGATCTGCTTGAGCTGACGCGCGACCTGGTGGCGCATGTGCGCGACGTGTATGTGGCCTGCGTTGCCGGTGCCCGTGCCGAGCTGTTTGAGGGCGGGGCCGAGCAGGCCGAGGCGCTTGCTGCCGAGGCTGCTGCCTTTGGCGAGCATCCGGCCGACCGTCTGGCCCGCGTGCTGACGGTGCTCGACGATGCCGCGTTGGAGATGAGGGGCGCGAGCGACGTGCGCCTGGTGCTCGAGATCGCCTGTACGCGTCTGGCGCGTCCCGAGGCCGATTTGACGATTGAGGCTTTGGCCGAGCGTGTGGCACGCTTGGAGGCCATGGTCGCCAATGCCGCCGTTCCGGCGAGCATGGCTGCTGCTCAAGCGAGCTCGCCTGCGGCTGTCGCGGCTGCACCTGCGACGACACAACAGCCGACGCTGATTTCGGGTGCCCGAGCTGCTGCTCCCACGGCGACCGCCGCCCCCGCTGCTACGTCCGTGCATCAGGGTGGCATGCCTTGGGACCGCGGCGCTGCTGTTCCGGCTGCCCAGTCTGCGTCCAAGTCTGCGGCTCCGGCTCCCGAGCCTGCTGCATCGACCGTGCCGGTGTCCAAGCCCAACAACGCCGCCCAGGTTGCCGCCGCCGGTACTGCCGAGACCCCCGCGGTCGAGGACGCCGGTGAGCTCCAGCGCAAATGGGCCGAGGTTGTCGAGCGTGTCAAGGCGCGTCAGGCTTCCTACGCAGGGCTTTTGCTCAACGCCCGCGCCACGGCCGACGACGGCTCCAAGCTTACCGTCTCGTTCCCCGCGGGCTCGACCTTTGCCATCAAGATGCTCGGTCGCGCCGACACGCAGTCGGTGGTCCTGCCGACGGTCTGCGCGGTCTTCGGTCGTCGCACCGTCGACTACGTCCTGGATGGAGGTGGCACGCCGGCTCCTCAACATGAGGAGCATTCTCCATCTGCACGGGCTGCGGTATCTGCGGACCCGCAACCCGTGTCCTCGGCGGCCCCTGTATCCTCGAGCGCCAGCGCGCCGCAGCCAAAAGCGGCACCGGTAGCGGCACCGACCCCGTCGGCGCCTGAACCCGCTGCGCCCAAACCGGCTGCTCCGATCCCCGCGTCCAGGTCCGCTGCCGCGCCTGCGCCCAAGTCATCCGACCTGGCCAAGGCCCCCTGGCTGCGCTCCGACAACCCTGCCGGCGCTCCTGCCACGGGCAAGCTCCCGACCGAGCCCGCACCCCGTGCGCCCGAGCGCGCGTCCGCTCCCAAGACTCAGCCGTCTGCGCAGGCTGCGCCGTGGGAATCCGAGCGGGTGCCCTACGACGATGCCATGGTCGGCGGTTTTGCTGCCGATGCCGGGCAGGCGCGCGAACTGC
>CAJMRN010000100.1 GCA_905215815.1 uncultured bacterium
CCCCGCTACTGTAGCAACAACTAAGCAGCCCGTGCAATTCACTACGCTAAAGCATCGGGTTGGAAGATCTCGATGTTCCGACAACGTTTACGTTGCTGTATTAAATCAATTTGGTTGATTCCAGCTTTTCGATGATCCAGTCGTTGGCTTTGATGACCGGACGGCGGAAGACGACGCCCAGGGCTAGCGACGGAATCAGATAGCTCGCCAGAATACCCAGCTCAACCCAGTACTCCATATGGTAGGCGCCAGCCATGGCGGCATGCATGGCGTTGATACCGTGAGTGAACGGCAAGAACGGATAGATCGCCTGGAACACAGGGCCGGTCATCTCGATGGGGAACGTGCCGCCCGAACCACCGACCTGCATGACCAACAGCACGACAGCGAGCGCCTTGCCGATATCGCCAAACGACACCGTAAGCGTGTAGACGATATTGGAGAACACGAGACTCGCGACCCAGCCCGCCAGCACAAACTGCAGCGGGTTGTCGCACTGAATGCCAAAGAACAGGATGTCGCCCGCGCACACGAGCGTCGCCTGTAGCAGGGCCAGACCGCCAAAGAACAGGTAACGACCCAGGTAGATCTCGTGCAGGCGCACGGGGATGAGCTCGTTGATGAGCTCATCGTCAACCGAGACCTTCATCATGGCCGCCAGTACGATCGAGCCGACCCATAGCGACAGAATCGTGTAGAACGGCGCCATGGCCGAACCGTAGTTGCGAATCGGATAGACCGGCTTGCGGTCGAGCGCGACGGGGCCGGAAAGCGACACGGCCAGACCCTCGGGATCATTGCCGATCATCGTCTTGATCGTGGCTAGATCATCAGACATAAGGGCACCGTCGAGCTCGTCCTTAAACGCGCTGATCTTGCCCGACGCCTCGCCCAGCTGATCGGAAGCCTTGTTGACCAGCTTTGCAGCCTTAGAGAGGCCCTTTGCCAGCGAACCGGATGCGTCGGTCAGGTCGTCTACGGCACTATCCAGATCGCCCGAAATACCATTCAGTGAATCCAGAACCCCCGAGACGGTTTTCTTGAGCTCCTTGGCCTTAACCGAGAACGTGGAATCGTAATCGGATTTGGCACCCGCGATACCGGCCTTGGCATCGGCGATGGCCTGATCGACCTCGGCACGCGAGTTGTTGACCTCGGCCATGCTATCGGAGAGAGACTTCGCGGTGGCCGCCAGATCCTTGGCATTGTTGCGGTACTCAAAGGCGATTCTGTCCAGCGACGTCGCGGCGGACTTGAGGCCGCCCTTCAAATTCTCATCGCTCACCTGGTCGGCAAGGCTGCGGAGCTGATCGGCCATCTCATCGATATCCTTGGCACGTGTATTGAGCGCCGCCGCGGCATCGTTGAGCTGAGACACCGTAAGGTCGACATGCTGATTCGCGGCATCGAATGCCTTCGCAAGCTCGGCGGACACGTTGTCGAACGAGCCCGCGCTTCCGTCAATCGCGGCGTTGATGGCGTCGTTGGCGGCCTTCAGCGCTTCTTTGGAATCGCTCATGCCGCTCTTGGCATGCTCCATCAACTGCTTGGTCGACTCATCGACCGTACCCGTCTGCTGGAGCATACCGCTCGCCGACGTCAGCGAATCGGACGTAGAGCTCAAAATGCCCGCCAGCGACGAAGCATTAGCCTGAACGTCTTGCAGGTCCTCAATCGAATCGCCGAGCGTCGAGGACAGGTTGGCGATAAAGATGCTGACCTGGTCGGTGCTCATGTAATCGAGCAGGCTGGACACCGTCTTAAGACCGATGCTCGTAATGGTCTCGGTAAAAGATTCGTTAACCTGGTTCTGAACGGCGCTCGAACCCTTCTCGGTCACGATCTGCGCGATGGCGTTGGCCTTCTGGTTCTCGTAAAACTCGATATCGGCGTGTTTCACGTCGGTCGAGAAAAGCGTCATCATGTCAGCGCTAAACGTTTTGGGAATAACGACGGCAGCATAGTACGCGCCCGACTTAACGCCCTCGATAGCCTTTTCGCGATCGTTAAGCACAACCCAATCGAAGCTCTCGTTGCCACGTAGGGTGGCGGTCACGTTTTCGCCCACGTTAACCTCGACGGGGATCAGATCGCTCTCGTAACCCTCATCGGTGTTGACCACGGCAATCTTAAGATTGCCGGTGTTGCCGTACGGATCCCAGCTGCCGGCGATGTTAAACCACGCGTACAGGCACGGCACGATAATGAGGCCCATCACGACAATCAAGCCGATCACGGAGCGAGACACGTTTTGGACATCGCGCCTAAACAGATGCAGGATGTTCTTCATTTATGCCTCACCTCCTTTGGAGTGCTTGCCGAACGGGGCGGTATCTCCATCATTTATGGCTGTGTTGTCGCTGCCCTGAGATTTATGGTGCGAGCCGATATGCGGCAAGCGGCCCGTGGACTGATCGCCGCCCTTGGCACCACGCTCGCTGGCGTTGAGACCAAACATGTGGCGGGCGGCAGGAATGGCGGCCGTGTGCTCGCGCATCTCGCGACGAAGGTCCTCATCCGAAAGCGCCGAGATGCGCATCTGGGTATTGAGGCTCGCGCGGATATATTCGATATTGATAAGCCAGCCGCAGATGGCAATAACCGAGATGATCCAAATGACAAGCAGGATGATCTTGCCGTTATTGTCGATATCGAGAACCGTCGACAGGACAAAGAGCAGGACCTGAACGCCCACCACGGCGGCAAAACCGCCCTTGATGTAGTACGGGTAGCGATGTTCAAAGGCGACCGCATGATCGAGCAGTTCGCGACGGTACGAATCGGAATCGAGCATGACACGCATGGCCGTGCGCAGCGAGTAGCGCTGGCGCGGCAGGTCGTTGGACTCGCAAATCATCATACCGGTCGTGGAAAGCTGTTTATCAAAGAGCAGGTTAAGGTTGAGCAGCAGCGGACGCAGCTGCAGGCCGATAAAGAGCGCCACGATCAAGAACACGCCCAGAATGCACAGGTTAAACAGGTAGTTGAACGAATACATGCCGCCGACCGTCTCGCGCAGCAGATTGATGCCGTAGGTAAAGGGCAGCAGCGGGTGCAGCCACTGGAAGAAGCCGGGCATCATCTCGATGGGGTACATGCCCGACGAACCCGGGATCTGCACGATGACGAGAATGACGCCGATAGCCTTGCCGATATGCTTAAACGTGGTGGACAGCGCATAGATGATATTGACGTAGGTGAACGAGATGGCGATGCCGCCCAGCACGAACAGCAGCGGGCTGACGCACTGCACGCCGATCACCAGATCGCCTACCGTAACGATGATGGCCTGGAACGCGCCCAGGATCACCAGGAGCAACCAGCGGCCAAAGTAGCCCTGACGCGCGGTAAAGCTGCCGATGCCTTCGCGGTCGACCTCGAGCTTGTAGATGGCGATAAGCACGTAGCCGCCCACCCACAGCGCCAGATTGGTATAGAACGGGGCAATGCCCGAACCAAAGCTCTTGACCGGATAAATTGACTTTGAGGTCAGCTCGACCGGAGATGCCATGAAGTCTGCAACGTCATCGACGTCGACGCCCATCAGGCCGGCCAGCTCGCCCATGGACTCGGAGGTCTGTAGCGCCGCGATGTCGTTGGCGGCGGTCGCAAGCTTGTCCTGGACCTTGGCAAGCGAGGCATCGGTCTGGGACAGCGTGGTCTTGGCCTGACCGAGCGTAGCGTTGAGTTGCGAAAGTGTACCGCGCGCACTTGCAATAGTAGGCGTGAGGCCAGACACGATTCCCGTCAGATCACCCGAGACGGCGGCAAATGAATCAAGCGCGCTCGAAGCCTTCGACAGCGCGTTTTGACCCAGGTCCGTCTGGGCCTGGCCAAGGTTGGTCGCACCGGTCTGGATTGCGTTATTGATAGCGTCGCTGGCGCCCGAGACAGCCGCGGCGTCATTCGCCATGGCGCTCGACTGCGCAGACAGACCGTCCTTGATGCTCTGAAGCTTTTCATTCTGCTCGCGGAGCAAATCGATGGTCGATACAATGCGCGCGTCAATTTCCTTGGAACCTGTCGACGTGTCATTAACGAGAATTTCCAAGTGCCCGATAACGGCCTTATTGTGGTCGATCGTCGCTTGGAGAGACTCAAGCGAGTTGTCGATGCGGGTGGTCGTAGATGTGACCGCGCCCGTCAGCTTGCCAATCGCAGCGTTCGCGGAGGCTGACGTCTTGGTGAGCGCAAGGCTGCCTTCCGAGAGTGCCTTGGAGAGCGAGGCGACAGAGTTGCCCGCCGTAGCGCGCGCCTCGCCCAGCAGGTCATTGCCCTGAGCGATTGCCTGCGTTAGAGAGGGCGTCTGACCCTGCAGGCCCGCCAACGCGGCATCAGCCGAGGCAATGGAACCGCTCGTCTTATCGATGGCGGCATTCATGTCGCCAATCGAATCGCGCACCTCACCCAAGGTACCGGATGCCTCTGATACCGAACCAGCCAACGAATTCTGAGTCTGGGTTGCCTTGTCCTTTAAATCGACCCCGGCATCCTTGGCGATGCTGGCAACGGTCTCGCCCACTGTGGAGACAAATTCCGAGTTGATCTGCTCCTCGATGGTGCTTGCACCGGTGTCGGTAACCTTGGGCGCAATGGCGCTCTTCTTCTCATTGACGTAGTACGTAAGCTTGGGCTGATGGTAGTTGCCGTCGAGCATCGAAACCAGATTGTCCGAGAAGTTCTTGGGGATTACGATGGCCGCATAGTACTCACCGCTCTCGACGCCCTCCTTGGCATCGGCCGCCGAATCGACGAAGGTCCAGCCCAGCTGTTCGTTCTCCTTGAGCTGATCGACGACCTGGTCGCCCGCGTTGAGCTCGCCCACCAAGTCGTTTTGGGTGCCCTGATCGTTGTTGGCGATGGCAATCTTGATACCCTGGGTGTTTCCGTACGGATCCCAGTTGGCCACGATGTTGTACCAAGCATACAGCGAGGGAATAACGCACACGCCGAGGGTAACCACCAAGGCAACGGGGTTCACGAGCAGTCGCTTAATGTCGCGCTTAAATATCGCAAAGGAGACCTTTGCATCGGATAGTTTGCTGCCGAGACTCACGCTTGAACCATCCATCCTGTCGTTGAATCGAATCGTACTATCGACAACCATTGTACGTAGGCGCTTTAGCGTCTCAGAGCACAATGGTATTGAGTTTTGCGGGTAGCAATATACTACGAAGATGAGTTAGCGTACAGTTGTACAGTATCTTTAATTTCAGCAGGTCACAAAACCACAACCCCGACAAATAATTGATCCCTTGGGGACGGAGGAAAACGGATCACCGGATCAGACCGACCCCCTCTGTGATCCGTTTTCCTCCGTCCCCAAGGGATCATTCAAAAGCAAACGAGAGTGGAAA
>CAJMRN010000101.1 GCA_905215815.1 uncultured bacterium
TGTCCAAATGCGGCCCGCGCAGCGTCGAGCCGTTACGCGGTTCGTAGAACCGCGTAACTAGTTAGTACATCTTTGCACCGGCGGGGATGGAAGCGTCGAGCTGGATCAGGTTGAGGCGCTCCTCGCCCTCCTCCTCGTGGATAGCGCTGATCAGCATTCCGCAGCTGGGAATACCCATCATCTTGCGCGGAGGCAGGTTGGTGATGGCGAGCAGAGTCTTGCCGACCAGGTCCTCGGGCTCGTAATAATCGTGAATACCGGAGAGGATGGTGCGGTCGGTGCCGGTGCCGTCGTCGAGTGTAAAGTTCAACAGCTTCTTAGACTTCTTGACGGCCTCGCACGCCTTAACCTTCACAGCGCGGAAATCGCTCTTGGAGAAAGTATCGAAGTCGACGAACTCCTCAAACAGCGGCTCAACGGCGATCTTGGAGTAATCGAGCGTGGGCTTAAGCGACTTAACGAACGGGCTCGCGGCGTTGCCGGCCTCGGCAGCCTTGGCGGCAGCGGCACCGGACTGGAAACCCTTCTCGGGCTTCATGTGCGGGAACAGCAGGACGTCGCGAATGGAGGCCTGGTTGGTAAGCAGCATGACCACGCGGTCGATGCCGATGCCGATGCCGCCCGCAGGAGGCATACCGTACTCGAGGGCGCGCACGTAGTCCTCGTCGTACTCCATGGCCTCATCGTCGCCACCGGCCTTCTCGGCCATCTGGGCAGCAAAGCGCTCAGCCTGGTCAACCGGGTCGTTGAGCTCGGAGAATGCGTTGGCGTACTCGTGGCCGGCGATAACCAGCTCAAAGCGGTGGGTCAGACGCGGGTCGTCCTCAAAACGCTTGGCGAGCGGGCTGACCTCGATGGGATAATCGCACACAAAGGTGGGATTGACGATGGTGTCCTCGCCCAGCTCGTCGTAGATCTCGGCGATGATCTTGCCAGCAGTCCACTCGGGCTTAATCTCCAGGCCCTTCTCGCGCGCGGCGGCGGCAAGCTCCTCGACCGGCGTGTCGATGGTGACCTGCTTGCCGAGCACGTCAGAGACAATATCGGTCATGGGACGGCTTGCCCACTCACCGGAAAGATCGATGGTCTGGCCCTGGTACTCGATAACCTCGGGGTTGCCGATGGCCTTGTTGGCAGCTTTGATGACGCCCTGGGCGAGCGCCTTCATGCCCTCGAGATCGGAGAAAGCACGATAGGCCTCCATCGTGGTGAACTCGGGGTTGTGGGTGAGGTCCATACCCTCGTTGCGGAAGATGCGGCCGATCTCGAAGACGCGCTCAAAGCCACCGACGATGCAGCGCTTGAGGTGCAGCTCGGTAGCAATGCGCAGGTAGCATTCCTGATCGAGCGCGTTAAAGTGCGTGATGAACGGCTTGGCCGTAGCGCCACCCTGGATAGTCTGCAGAATGGGGGTCTCGACCTCCATGTAGCCGTCGGACTCCATAAAGCGGCGGAAGGTGGAAAGAATCTGCGAGCGCTTACGGAAGGTCTCGCGAACATCGTCGTTGGCAATCAGGTCGACATAGCGCTGACGATAGCGGGTCTCCTTGTCGGAGAGGCCATGGAACTTCTCGGGCAGCGGGCGAACGGCCTTGGAGAGCAGTTTCGCGCTCTTGGGGGCGACGGAAAGCTGGCCACGCTTGGTGCGCACGACCACGCCGGTCACGCCCAGGATATCGCCAAGATCGAGGGCCTTGAGCGTATTCCAGGCTGCCTCATCCATGTCGTTGATGCGGCAGAACAGCTGAATCTCGGCGGTAGCGTCGCGCACGACGATGAACATGATCTTGCCCTGACCGCGCTTGGCGACCACGCGGCCGCCGATCTTCACGACGTCCTCGGTGTCCTCGCCATCGGCAAGCTCGGCATACTTAGCCTCGATGTCGGCAACGTAGTCCTCGATCTCGGAGTGCTCGGGATAGGGGTTCTGGCCCGCCTCGAACAGGGCGGCGCGCTTGGCCAGGCGCGTGGCGCGCTCGTCGTTGAGCGTCGATGCCTGCTCGGCGGCGTTCTGGTTCTCTGCCATAGTTAGCTCCTCAAACTAAAACGCTCCCCAGGATTCGGTCCCGGGGAGCGAAAACATACCTTTACGCGGGACCGTGGTCTAGCGTGCGATCTTTGCGATAGTGTAGACGCGGGTCTTGCCCGAAGGCGTAACGACCTCGACGGAGTCGCCCTCGCCGTGACCGATGATGGCGTGACCGACCGGAGACTCGTTGGAGATCTTGTGCTCGAGCGAGTTGGTCTCGGTGGTACCGACAAGCGTGACTTCCATGACCTCACCGTTGGGATCAATCAGCGAAACGGTGGAACCGATGGAGACGGTCAGATCGCCCGTGGTGGCAGCAACCTGTGCGTTGGCGAGGATGGCCTGAATCTCGGCAATGCGAGCAGCATTCTGGGCCTGCTTGTCCTTGGCGGCGTCGTACTCGGAGTTCTCCGAAAGGTCGCCGAACGCGCGGGCTTCCTTGATGTCCTCGACGATCTCCTTGGCGTAATCACCCTCACGCCAAGCGAGCTCTTCGACGAGCTTCTGGCGGCCCTCAGCGGTCAGTACGATCTGGCTTGCGTCCATACGGATATCTCCCCAACTATGATGTAACAATCAACTGTCAACAAAACGAAAAAGACCGGCTAGCCTGCGGGCAAGCCGGTCAGGTGCTCACCCCAAAGGGATGGGACTACTCTGCGTCCGCGTCGCTGTCCTCTGCCTGCTTCTTCTTGGCGGCAGCGAGCTTGGCCTCGAGCTCAGCGATCTCCTTGTCCTCCTCGGACTGCTCGACCACGACCTCCTCGGCCTGCTTGGTCTCGGCCTTATCGTCGCCCTCCATACCCTCGCGGATATTCTTGACGGTAGAGCCGAGGGACTTGCCGAGCTTCGGCAGGTTCTTGGGCCCGAAGATAATCAGGACAACGACGAGAATAATGATGAGCTCAGGAGCCCTCAGTCCAAACATGTAGACCTCCACAATACAGCGAGACAAGCTCGAATGAGTATACCGCGGGTGTCGCGGTATCACAACAATAGCTAAAAAAAGGGACCGCAAGAAGCGGTCCCTCCTCATGCTCTGGTCGGGTTGACTGGATTTGAACCAGCGACCCCTGCGTCCCGAACGCAGTGCTCTACCAAACTGAGCCACAACCCGTTAGCTCGACTATAGTAACAAAGATTTTCGCCGTGTGCTAGAGAAATTTTTATTTCTTTGGCGCGTCGATTTGAACCGTGTTGGGAATAAGCTCAGTCGCGCAGGCCCACCAGCCATTTTGCTGGGCAGCTTCCGCAAGATAGACTGCCGTAGCGGCGGTATCGCAGATGGCAAACGAACAGGCACCCGACCCGCACACGTCCACAGCAACGGTTCCCTCCTGCGCGCTCAGCCAGTCGAGGACCGTCTGGATCTGCGGCTCCATCTGAGCGGAAATGACACCCAGATTGTTATGAACGAGCGCATATGCCGCCTCGGCGTCGCCGGCGCGTAAGGCAGAAGCAATCACACCAGGCTTGTCTGCCGGTACCGGGTTCTCATCAAATCGTCGATACGCTTCAACCGTTGAAACGCTCGCCTCGCGCGGCTTGATCAGCACAACGGGCGTTGCGGGCAGCGCGGGATACTCAGTTGCCAGCACATCTCCCCCGCCCACGTAGAATGCGGGACTCGCGTGCAAAAAGAATGGCACGTCGGCACCGATACCGCGAGCGATGTCATCGAGCGCAGGATCGGTGCGGTCGATACCCCACAGCTCGGCCAAGGCAACAATGACCGCGGCAGCATCCGTCGAGGGACCGCCCAAGCCGGCGCACAGCGGGATACGCTTTTCGATCGTCACGCACACGTTGGCATCGCGACCGTAATACTCGGCCATAGCGATTGCCGCCCGATAAGCCGTATTTTTTTGCATGGGAAAATCGGATGCCGGAACGGTTTGGACGGTCAGCGCCGGTGCGGGCGTGACCGTCACGGTATCGGCAAGACCGACGGCTGCCATCAGGGAATCGACCTTGTGGTAGCCGCGGTCGTCACGCTCGGTATGAACCCCCAGGTAGAGGTTTATCTTTGCCGGCGCAGAAAGGGTCAGGGACCAATCGGTCACCGTTAGTGCTCCTCGAGCTGATTGCCGAGCGGGGTAAAGATGTGCTCGCCGCTCTCGGGGTCGAACAGTTCGACCTGACCGGTAAGGACATCGATATACTGGTAGGACTGACGCGATTTGCGGCCGCGGCGCTCGTCGACCTCGACGATAAAGACGGCGGGGTGAACGCTCTTGATGGTGCCCATGCGCTCGACGACGCGGGTACGGCCCATGTTGGCCTTAACCTTGACGCGATCGCCCACCATATCGGTCAGCTTCTCGTGGATGTCGTCGACGTGATTGACTTCCATCTCTTCCATGAATGGGGCCTCCAGAGGGTGCAATTCAAAAAGGGGATAATACCCCTAAGATAGACAAAACTCTAATACTATAGCACCCTGCTGCAGTCATATGCAAGCAGCTAAAAAGCCCGGTCCCAAATACGTACCAGTCGACAACCTCGCATGACCAGTTCACGTCAGCGAGCGACGGTTTGAGCGACAGATTGGCCGAATGGTGGCCGTGCAGCGTCGAGTAGTTACGCGGTTTGGTAAGACCGCGTAACCTAAAGGTTGTCGGTATCGAGGACGATGGTGAACGGACCGTCGTTGACCAGGTCGACCTTCATGTCGGCGCCAAAGATACCGTGCGCCACGTGATCGACGTCCTGGGCGACGAGCGTCAGAAAGTACTCGTAAAGTTCGTTAGCGACATCGGGCGCGCCGGCATCCGTAAACGACGGACGGCGGCCGTGGCGGCAGTCGGCAAACAGCGTGAACTGCGACACCACGAGCACCTCGCCCAACACGTCTGCAAGTGAGCGGTTGGTTTTCCCCGCGTCATCCGGCATGATACGCAGGTCACGAATCTTGGCCCAAAGCTTTTGTGCCGTCTCGCGCGTATCGCCCTCGCCTACGCCCAGAAGGATGAGATATCCCTGGCCAATGCTGCCGATGGTCTTTTCTTCAACAACAACCGATGCGCTCGCTACGCGCTGAACGACGGCCCTCACGCCTCGTCCCCCGCAATCTGAGACGACAGGTCCTGCAGTGCATGGAAGCGATGGCTGATGGCGTTTTTCTCCGCCGGCGTGAGCTCGGCCATGGTCTTGCCCGGCGTATCAGCAGGCAAGAACAG
>CAJMRN010000102.1 GCA_905215815.1 uncultured bacterium
CATTTCCCGATGTCCAAGAAATGGGAGGCAGTTCACAGGCACCTTTGTGGTGGTTTATGCTTTTCCGGATGGAAGGGAGCGAGCAATGGCGTCTGAGGGCTTTTTTGAGCGGGTGTACGAGGTGGTCGAGCAGATTCCCGAGGGGATGGTCGCCACGTATGGCCAGGTGGCGCTGCTCGCCGGTCGTCCGCGGAGCGCGCGCTATGTGGGCTATGCGCTGCATAGCAACCCACGCCCTGGCGAAATTCCCTGTCATCGCGTGGTGTTTGCCGACGGTCGTATCTGCGAGGGCTTTGCCTTTGGCGGCCCCGATGCTCAGCGTGAGCTCTTAATGGGGGAGGGCGTGACGTTTACCAATCCCATGCACGTCGATCTGGGCGCCTGTCGCTGGCCTGCCGGACTCTAATAGTTCTGCCGTGGTCAAAACCACCACAAAGGTGCCTGTACCCATCGTGGTGGAACGCCGTTATCGCTGACATTTCCCCAGATAAAACCTACCAAAATAAACCTGTCCCTTTTTGGTAGGTTTACCGGGACTAACTTATGGAGAAGGTGTGGCGGCGTACGTTGCCGTTAGAAAGTAAACCACGGTGAACTATATTGTATTCAGCAACGGAGCAGGCAATAGGCGATGAAAAAGCCTGCCCTGTTGAGTTTGATTCGCATTCCTCCCCTCTGTGCGATTCAACGGTGTACTTCGGGAACGGGCCCGCTGGCAACTGACTGCCGGCGGGCCCGTTCCCGTTTGTCGGGGGAGTGCAATGGGTGGAGCCGAATCGGTCGGGCACCAAAAAAGGCGGACGCTGCAGCGCCCGCCCTAAAGCAATCGAAAGCTCAAGTCAGCTAATCGGTTTAGTACACCATGCCCATGGCGTCCCGAACCTCGGCCAAGGTCTGCTCGGCGATCTCGTTGGCGCGACGGTTGCCCTCGTGCAGCACGTCCTTCACATAGTCCAGATCGTTCTCGTAGCGCTGGCGACGCTCGCGGATCGGTGCGAAGTACTCGTTGACGGCCTCGGTCACGTACTTCTTGAGCTGGCCGGAGCCGCCCATGCCAATCTCCTCGGCAATCTCGACCTCGGAACGGCCGGTGCAGATGGCGGCCGTCGAAAGCAGGCCGGACACGCCGGGACGGTTCTCGGGATCAAACGTGATCATGCGCTCGGAATCGGTCTGGCTCTTCTTGATGCGCTTGGCCGTCTCCTCGGCGGTCATCGAGATGTTGATGGCGTTGCCGTAGCTCTTGCTCATCTTGCGACCGTCCAAGCCGGGCAACAGCGGGGTCTCGGACAGCAGCGCGTCGACCTCGGGGAACACCTTGCCGTAGCGGTTGTTAAAGCGGCGTGCGATGGTGCGGGTGAGCTCGATGTGCGGCAGCTGGTCGCGGCCGACGGGCACCACATTGCCCTTGCAGAACAGGATGTCGCAGGCCTGGTGCACCGGGTAGGTTAGCAAAAGACCGGTGAGTTCGTGGCCCGACGCCTCCATCTCGGTCTTAACCGTGGGATTGCGCGCCAGCTCGGCCTCGGAGACCAGCGACAGGAACGGCAGCATGAGCTGGTTGGCGGCGGGCACGGCGGAGTGCGCGTAGATCATGGTCTTGTCGGGGTTGATGCCGCAGGCAAGGTAGTCCATGACCATGTTGTACACGTTGTCCTGGATGTGCTCGGTGGTGTCGCGATCGGTGATGACCTGGTAGTCGGCGATGAGCACGTTGGTCTTGGCGCCCATGTTCTGCAGCTCCACGCGGCCCTTGAGGGTGCCAAAGTAGTGGCCCAGGTGCAGGCGGCCGGTGGGGCGGTCGCCGGTAAGCATGGTGAACTTCTCGGGCGTCTTGGCCAGACCCTCGCGAATGGCGTTGCTCTTTTGCAGCGCGACTTCGTAGCTGTTCTCGTTTGGCATGATTGCTCCTAACGTATGTTCATGGGTCAAGATGATAACGCGTTTATTGAAGGGGCGGGGCGTAAGTAGGCGAGGGGCGGGAGAGGGGTAGCTTGCGCACTGGGTGCGGACCGGCCGCGCTTGGCCGGCGGCGCCTGAGCGCATCCTCGGCAGCTTATCCTAGAGCTTGTGGTGGCGCTCTTCCTTACGATCCTCAGCTGCCTGCTCCTCCTGCTTAAAAGCAGGGTCGTCGGGGGTTACCAACTCGTCTTCGTGCGTGCGCTTGTTGTAATGGTGGCGCAGCACGGGCTCAAACAGGTGCAGGTGCTTGGCGAAGGCCGCCGAGCCGATGGCGAGCACGGTAAAGATGAGCACGCGTATGGGGACCTCGACCTGGTTGATGGCGGCGGCGCCGGCCGAAAGCATAATGCACCAGGCATAGATGAGCAGTACGGCCTGCTTTTGGTTGTAGCCCTCTTGAATGAGGCGGTGGTGGATGTGGCCCTTGTCGGCCTGCCCAATGCTAATGTGGGCGCGCTTGCGGCGAACGATGGCACTAAATGTGTCGATGATGGGCACCCCGGCCACGATGAGCGGGATGATGAGCGAGGTGAGCGCGGCGGTGCGGCTCACGTTGAGCAGCGAGATGGAACCCAGCGCAAAGCCCAGAAGCAACGACCCTGAGTCGCCCAAGAAGATACTCGCGGGGTTGAAGTTATAGCGCAAGAAGGCGAGGCACGAGCCAAAGAGCGCGATGGAGAGCGCGGCGGCGTCGATGCGGCCCGAGAGCACGGCGACCGAAAACATGGTGAACGACGCGATGCCGCAGATACCCGTGGCCAGACCATCGAGGCCGTCGATAAGGTTGATGATGTTGGTGAACGCCACCAGGTAGATCACGGTGATGGGGTAGGCGAGCCAGCCGAGCATGATCTCGCCGGGGGCAAACGGGTTGACGATAACGCCGATGCGCAGGCCGCCAACGCAGGCGATGAGCGCGGCGAGGACCTGACCGGCCAGCTTTTGCTTAGGCTTGAGCTGGTAGACGTCGTCGATCGCGCCGGTCGCAAAGATGACGGTAAAAGAAAGCGCAAGTATGGGGTAGCTGATGTGCAAGAGGGGATGAGGCACCAAAACGGGTGGCCAGCCCAGGTACCAGGTGCCTAGGATCTGCACAATGCAGGCGACGACGAGGCCCAAAAAGACCGCCGTGCCGCCCATGCGCGGGATGGGTTTAGTGTTGATGCGGCGCTTGGAAGGATAGTCGACGGCGTCGAGCTTGATTGCCAGGCGCTTGACCAGGGGCACCGTAAGGAAGGTCGTGATAAAAGCCATGACCGCCACGCATAGGTACGGTATGAAGCTCGTGGAGGAAGCCATGAATCGATAAACCGCCAAGCGTCGAAGGAAAAGGTCAAAGGATGCCACGCCGCAAAGGGTATAGCTGACCCATGATACTCGACCAAGGAGGGTGTGAGGAATTGCACGGGGCGATAATCACGCGCTTACCAGATATTCGAGTGATAGTGGGGCTCTGCCTGGTGCCTTTTTGGGATCTTGGCGGGATTTGCAATGGCGATTTTCGGCAAAAGAAAACCACCCCCCACGTTACGAAAATGAACCCACCTAAAACAGGTGGGTGCCCTCATCGACTGTTCCAGCGTCCTTAACAACGAAGGATACCTGTACTAGGTACGACTGTGTGGGCTCCCTAAATAAACGCGACGGTTCACCCAGTTGCTCCGCGGGGGGCGGAATACCTACATCATAAAGCGGCACTTTATCGATTCCAGTCTTGACATTACAAAAATCGTGTCGGACGATTACGGCGCCTTGGGCTCGAGCTGTCTGTGCGGTTGGTCCCCTTGCGTTTGAGCTGCTGAATCGTTCTTTTGGAGCATGTTTTTATGCCGACGTCGTTGACCGAACTTTTTTCGCCCGCCTGCCATTTGTGTCCGCGCCGTTGCGGTGCGGCGCGTGAAGAGGGCGCGCACGGCGTATGCGGTGCCAACGACACGCTCAAGGTGGCCCGCGCGGCGCTTCACATGTGGGAGGAGCCGCCTATCTCGAGCGAGGCTGGTTCGGGCACGATCTTCTTTAGCGGCTGCTCGCTCAAATGCGTCTATTGCCAGAATCACGAGATTTCGACGGGCAATTTTGGGCTTGAGATTTCGCCCGAGCGCTTGGTCGAGATTATGTTGGAGCTGCAGGACCAGGGCGCTAACAATATTAACCTGGTGACGGCGACGCACTACGCGCACCTGCTGCCGGCTGCGATTGCCGCGGCACGGGCACGCGGGCTGGTCATCCCAATCGTCTACAACACGAGCGGTTATGAGCGCGCGAGCGCCGTGGCTGCCTTGGGTGACCTGGTTGATGTGTGGCTCACCGACTTTAAATATGCCGATGCGGCGCTTGCGCAGTCGCTCTCTCATATAAAGGACTACCCACGTGTGGCCGTGTCAGGCCTGGCTCAGATGGCGCGCGAGATCGAGCGCCGCGGGGGAGAGCTGGTGGACGAGGACGGGCTCATGAAGCGCGGCATGATTGTGCGCCATCTGGTGCTGCCGGGGCATGCAGACGATTCATGCCGCGTGCTGGACCTGGTGTGGCGGACGGTGGGCGATGTGCCGATCTCGGTCATGAACCAGTACACGCCCAATGCGCTCATGCGCGAGCAGGGCGGCGACCTGGCGCGTGCCGTGACGCGCGAGGAGTACGAGCAGGTACTCGACCATGCCGATGACCTGGGCTTTACGACGATGTTTTGGCAAGAGGGCGGCGCGGTAGACGAGAGCTTCACCCCGGCCTTCGATACCACCGGCGTCCTCACCAGCGCAAAGTAGTACGCACGCGGATGATTTCCTGGGACGGGGATTAGAAGATCATCGAGAGGATTGCCTACTCGAAAAGTTGTCAAAATAGCCCCGTCCCAAAAAGACTGGGTATTGGGCGTTGACAGTTGGCGAGCCGTAGGTAAAATATCGACTTGTCCTGGGGACGTAGCTCAGTTGGGAGAGCGCTGCCGTCGCATGGCAGAGGCCGAGGGTTCGACTCCCTTCGTCTCCACCCTTGGATTTGATAAGCCGCTGACATTGTGTCGGCGGCTTTTTTTAAAAAGAAAGGGCTGTACCATGGCCGAGCTTGAGTCCCAACCATTGTCCGATGAGGAGCGCGCCGAGTTGGAAGAGCTCCGCGCCGAGAAGGCCCGCCGCGAGGAGCAGGAAAAGGCTCGTCGCGAGCGTGAGGAGCTGGCTGCCCTGCGTGCCGAGCGCGCGAAGGCTGAGGAGGCCGCCGCGAACGCCGCCCCCGCG
>CAJMRN010000103.1 GCA_905215815.1 uncultured bacterium
TAGTCGGCAGACAGGTCGAAGCAGGAAACGCCTGCGGCAAGCAGGGCGGGCACCTGCGCCATGGCGGCGGTGTGCGGCACGGCCAAAAAGACAGCGTCGCAGGATGTAAGCTCGGGAGCATCGTGCGTCGTGAAGACAAGATCGCTCACGCCGGCGAAACTCGGATACACCGCAGACAGCGGTTGGCCGGCATCGGCGTTGGACGTGATGGCAACAAGTTCAAACTCGGGATGGCCGAGTACGAGGCGAATGAGCTCGGCACCGGCATATCCTGCTGCACCGACGATTCCAACCTTTAAAGACATATCGGACTCCTTGTCTGCAGTTTATGCACCAATGCGCATCCCGCACCCGTCGTTATGAGGTGGGTTGAAACTTTAGCACCAAAAGATGCATATATACGCAAATCTTTTGCATATTCATGCATTGAAACAAACCAGACACATTCACGCGAAGGAATTGACAAATAACAATGGGCTCCACATCGCCCGGTGCACCTTGCGGTGCCGTTGCGATGTGGAGCCCGACACAGACGGGTATTTAAATTGTTGGGGCCGGCGGGAGAACTCTTTTAGAGCTCGACCGGCACCCATTCGTCGTGGTTGCAAATGAAGGCCTCCGGCTCCTCGACGCTAAAGAAGACGAGCGTGGGGTCGTTAGGTCCCTCATAGTGCTCGCTCAAGCGCTCAAGATGCTTCCATCCGGCCTCGCGCATTTCGCTCGAAGCCCGGTCGTCCAGCCCCGCACGTCCGCGCAGGATCAACCAACCATGGCCCGGCCACCAACTCGTGGCCTCAAAGCGCTGGTTTTGCAGAAGCTCCTGCCACACGTCTTTGGTGCGCGCCGTCACAAACCACAGCTTGCCGTCCTGAATCTGTGCAAACGAGAACGGACGCACATGCGGCTGCCCGTCCACACTCGTCGCCAGATACCACGCCGGCACCGACGTCAGATACTCCAGCACCGCATTCAATCCGTCCACGTTTCCTCCTGTCACCTGACCAGTCTTTTTGCAATGGGTAGTCAATTTGGGAAATTAGAGCTCGAGGAGCTCTTCGCTGCCGTCGATATCGCAGAACCGCGCAGCGATGTTGCGGACCGAGAAGAATGCAAGGCGGCCGTCGTTGGCACTATCGTGTTGCTCGCCAATGCCCACCATGTGCTTAAAGCCCGCTTGGCGCACCTTGTCGCTCACGAATGCATCGTCCTCGAGCGCGGCCTCGCCAGTTAACACGATCCAGCACTCCCCCGGCTTCCAGCCCGATACCTCAAACTTGGGATTCGCGCTCAACTCCGCCCACACGTCCTTGTCGCGCGACGTGCAAAACCACAGTTTGCCGTCATCAACCATGGCAAACGAAAACGGCCTCACGCGGGGCTGATGCCCGTCGCTCGCATCGGTCGTGGCAAGATACCACGCCGGAATGCGTCTGAGATACGTGCAGACGCGTTCGAGCTGAGCCGTGCGATCGATGTCGGTCATAGAGACCCCTTTCTTGCGCTCGAATCGAGCTTAGACGAGCTGAAGATTGATAACGACAACGCATGTCACCAGCAGCGCCATCGCCACCGCGGCCAGTGCATCCCCGCGGCCAAACGTAAGCGCATGCAGACGCGTGCGTCCCTGCTCGCCGTGATAACAGCGCGCATCCATGGCGGCCGAAAGCGTCTCGGCATGACGGAACACGCCGGTGAACAGCGGAATCGCCACACTGCCGAGCATGCGCACACCGCCGAGCGGACCGCCCGTCACGCGCGCGCCGCGGCTTGCCTGTGCATCGGTCGTCTGTTTCATCTCGGTTGCAAATTGCGGCATAAACCGCAGCGCGATACCCATAATCATGCCGAGCTCATGCGCCGGAAGCCCCACGCGCGCAAACGGTGCGAGCAGACGCTCAAAGCCCGCAGTGAGGTCGAGCGTGGGGGTGGTGAGCGTAATGGCGCTCATGCCGGCCATCATCAGGGTCAGGCGGCACGCCATAAACGCCGCAGAACGCAGCGAGCCCTCGCTTATCTGCAGAAAGCCGAGCTGCCACAGGATGCGCCCACTCTGATCGGTAAACAAGTTGAGCACCGCGACCACGACGACGATTGCCAGCAGCGGCGCCATCGATGATAGGACCCGGCGCAACGGCACCCGGGACACGGTATAGAGCAGGACAACGAAAATTGCGACCGAGGCCAGTCCGCGGAAGCTGCTGACCGTGAGCGTCGTGATCAGAAACACAAAGCCCAAGAGCAACTTGGTTCGCGGGTCCAGGCGGTGGATTGCACTATCGCCGGGATAGTAACTGCCAAACGAAAACGCCTCCATCAGCAGCCCTCCTCTCGCGAGACCGTCTTGGATTTAGCAATGTCCGCGACGTTAGAAGGACCGTCCGAGCGACCGATCAGCAAATCTACCAACTCGTCGGCCAACGACTCAACCGTATAGAGCCCGCCGCGACGCAGCGGCACGCCCGCTTCCGCGAGCGCCAACGCCATGCGCTGAGCAGCAGGTACGCCCAAGCCGATCGACTTGAGCTCATCGGCATGCGCAAACACCTGCACGGGGGTTCCCTCGGCAAACACCGCACCTTCGTTCATTACGACGATACGGTCGCAGCAATTGGCCAGGTCATCCATGCTGTGCGAAACCATGACAACGGTCAGGCCATCGAGGTGAAGTCGATCGATAAGCTCAAGGAAATCCCTGCGCGCCGCCGGATCGAGCCCCGCCATGGGCTCATCGAGCACCAGGACTTCGGGCTCCATGGCGAGCACGCCGGCGAATGCCACACGCCGTTGCTGACCGCCCGAAAGCTCAAAGGGACTCTTGTCGCCTATCGCGGCGAGGTCGAGGCCCACGCGCGTAAGCGATGATGCGACACGGCGCGCAACCTCGTCTTGCGGCAGACCAAGGTTGCGCGGGCCAAACGCCACGTCCTGCGCCACGGTCTCAGCAAATAGCTGGCGCTCGGGATATTGAAACACCACGCCGACCTTGGCCTTAACCGCGGCGGCGTCTTTCTTGTTTGACAGATCGAGCCCCAGCGCGCGAACGGATCCCTCCTGAGGGCGAATCAAACCGTTGAGATGCTGGACCAGCGTCGACTTACCCGAACCGGTATGACCTGCCAAGCCCAGGAACTCGCCGCGACGCACCGTCAGCGATACATCGCGCAGCGCCCACGGGCTGCTGGGGTCGTTTCCCCAGAGAGCCTGTTTGCTCGATTTGCCCGCAGTGGCCGAGCGCTTATGCCAGCGGCGGCGCTCGCGCGGACTGAGCGAATAACTGTACGAAACATGGGATAGCTCGATGACGGGCTCCGACGCGTTCCCCTCGTTGCCAACCGGAACAGTGCCGTCAGCGATTTCCCACTGGGATACGGAAGACTGCCCCGCGATGTCTGCTCCACTTCGCTCGGTATAGACCTGCGCAACCTCGGTAACCATATCCGCCTCGCGCACCTGCGCGTGAACGGGCACACCCTTCGCACGAAGTGCCCTACCTAGACAGCACGACGCCGGCATATCCAAGTTGAGCTGCGCAAGTTCGTCCGCCCGCGTCAAGATTTCCTCGGGCTTACCGAGCATGGCAACGTGCCCCGCCCGAAACACCGCGACACGATCGGCCTCGGCGGCTTCTTCCATAAAGTGCGTAATCATCACGATGGTCATACCGCGAGCGTGCAACGCGCGGCAAGCCTTCATGAGGCCCTTGCGTCCACGCGGATCGAGCATCGAGGAAGCCTCGTCCAAAATGAGAACGCGCGGTTCCATGGCAAGCACGCCGGCAAGCGCCACGCGTTGCTTTTGGCCACCCGAAAGCGCATGGGTCTCGTGGCGCTCAAAGCCCACCAGGCCCACGCCCTTCAGCGCCTCGCGTACGCGCTGCGCAATTTGCGCCGATGGCACGCCAAGGTTTTCGGGACCGAACGCAACGTCATCTTCGACAAGCGTTGCCACCAGCTGATCATCGGGATTCTGGAATACCATGCCCGCGGTCGAACGAATGTCGTAGACCAGCTCGGGGTCGGACGCATCCATGCCGTTGATGCGTACCGTGCCCGCATCGGGCTGCAGCAGCGCATTCAGATGCTTGGCAAGCGTCGACTTACCCGACCCATTGCCACCGAGGATGCAGAAAAACTCGCCGTCCTTAATGCTCAGATCGATGCCGTCAAGCGCCTGGGCGGCACCGTCATAGCTAAAGGAAACGCCCCGACACTCAATCATGCGCGGCCTTTGACCTGGTCCTTTTTAGGCGTGATGAGGTTGGAAACTGCTTTATACACCACCAGCGTCAACACCGAGTTAAGCACGGTCTTGATAAGGTTGAACGGCAGTACGGCAGGAATCATGAGCGGGGCGATCACATCGACCGAGCCATACCAGAACCAAACGCCAATAGTAAGGTTTGCGACCATAGACAGCGCCGTAGCGGCAATGACGCCGAGCACCAGGCCAATCACGGCACCCTTATAGGTGTGCATCTTCTGATAGACGATAGCCGCGGGCAGAATGTAGCCCAGCGTGGCAACCAGATTCATAAGCGCGCCGACCCAGTCACCCGTGGTGAGCGCATGGATAACGATAGCCATAGCGGCAACAGCGGTGCCGGCACCAGGACCGTACGCAAACCCGCACACCATCGCCGGCACCAGCGACGGGTCATACGTCAAAAACGGCGCCGAAGGGAGGATGGGCAGCTGCACATACATAAACAGGGCGCCCAGGGCGCACATCAGCGCCATGGTAACGAGCTGTTTGGTGCTCCACCTATTCGTGTTCTCAAAATGGATATGCTGCGACTGTTCAGACATAAGATCACCTGCCTCTTTCATCCGGACTCTAACCGTTGGTACTGGGATCTCACCAGTTCAGCCGGTATGCGAACCAACGCACACACGGGTCGCGGACTCATCGGCTCGGCCGCAGACCCCTCGCCTGCGCCACGGCGCCCCTTTGGCACCGCCCGATTTACCGCCAGTGGGGAATTTCACCCCGCCCTGAAACAGCAATTGCAAGTGTAGCACGAGCAGGTTCTCGCGCAAGTATGCCAAGGGTAATTTGTGGCGGGGATCAGTTGCCAAAGCAACCACGTTCCCCACCCATCCCAAAGTAGCGCGCCTTTCGCGCAAAGCGCGAAACAGCGAAGGGACACGTACTCCTATCGACCA
>CAJMRN010000104.1 GCA_905215815.1 uncultured bacterium
GCCCGCCACGGCAAGGCTTTCGCCGGCCTGCTCAAGCGCTACTTTGGCTAAGCCAGCCGCCTGAGAGACAATCTTTAGCTCGATAAGGCCCGGACCGCATGGTTCGGGCCTTTTTCGTGCCTCACGAACTTGTTAACTCCCTGAAATAGGACCACCTTAGGCATCGGATTCTCGTCAAAAACTAAGTGAGTAGACTTTTTGGAACTTGCCGAGCAGGCCATCCATATTGCTTTATAAAGTCGCAGGTAAATGACTTGTTGCAAAAACGGCCTGGTCGCCATCAAGCCAAAAGTCTACTCACTTA
The DNA here is from genome assembly GCA_905215815.1 of uncultured bacterium. GTDB lineage: Bacteria > Actinomycetota > Coriobacteriia > Coriobacteriales > Coriobacteriaceae > Collinsella. The sequence continues at coordinate 305 of CAJMRN010000104.1, forward strand.
GTTTCGCAGCCGTCCACGATCGAGCTATTTTGTGTCTAACGGGCATCTTTTCGTCGATTACTCCCAATTTTGTCCAGTCAACGAATAGTTCAGACCGGAGTAATGTCTCAGCCCTTTGCTCATCTGAGCTTTTATCACGATATTCAGCATCGAGCATCCTGCATACGGCCTTAACGATCGCGCGGAATCTATCCTCATCGGATATCTGTCTGTGTGTCAGGAGAAGTACATCGTAGCCCATGGCCTGAAGGGCTGTCATGCGGTCAGCGTCACGCAAGCCATCCCCTGCGCGTCCGTGCGAGGCCTTTCCCTGACATTCAATGGCCACCTGTCGCTTGCCATCCGGCGAAGAGAGAAGTAGGTCGATATATACACGGGACTTTCCCACAATCGCTCGAGCACTTGTGCTTAGCGTCACTTCGACATTGAGCTCTATGCCGCAAAACCCTTCGCCCCCCAGGGCTCGCGGCAGTCCAAGCAACAAATACGCCTCGACCTCAAAAGGCGACGCGGCACCCAATGGAACGAATTGCGATACCGCCATAAATCTATTGCCGTAACGCATCCCGCAAACATCTGAACAAAAACGGTCAAGGTCTCTGCCCAAAACCAAAGCGTCTCGACGCCATAAATTTGAAGTGATGCCGTCCTCGGACGGGCAGCGCACCCAACCGAACGTTGTCGAAATCGCGCCCGAATCAATTGCACGCGAAAGCTCCGCCTCAAGCGCCACCGGCAGAGCACACACCGCAAACAAGCCACACATCTCCGCCAACACAAAAAGAAGCTGGAGATCCGTCAGATGTCGAGACATGATAAATGCCGTCAGTAGAGGAGACGTGACCAAAAATCCATGCTCCGTTTCCAGCACAGATTCCCTGGGGAGTTCACCAAGGAACAGCCGCTGCCTAATGCTGGCAGGGCAAGTCCGTTTGTTTCTCGTCCGAACTAATGTATACAACGGAAAACCGAGCGCGACTGCAGCCGTCGGGTTGCGGGCGAGATCATATCGCTGCCGGTCTTCTTCCGGTCGTGGAAGCGGCGGACACAAAGCGCGGACTTGAGGAGGCAAACGCCAGTACCTAAAAGCCGATATGTCACAAAGTAGATCCTTCATAGGCACAGGAAAACACGGATTTCAACCCAGTCGGTCTCGCATTGGCGCGAACGCAACAAAAATGGCACCGAACGGACTGCTAAGTTTTCAACAGCCCTCCCCAACTGACCAAAAGCTTGCCGAAAGCTGGACGAAGCACTGTTGAAAACCCCATTTTTTTCTCATGCAGAAGCTTTGCGCGGCAAGTGAGTAGACTTTTTCGAACTTGCCGCGCAGACCATCCATATTGCTTTATAAAGTCGCAGGTAAATGACTTGTTACAAAACTGCCTGGTCGCCAAAGTTCCAAAAGTCTACTCACTTAGGTTGCAGAGTGCCCCCATTGGCTGCAGTTCCAAGTTATTAAGCACTTCCGGACTCAGGTCGTCATACTGGACAAGAATTTGACTTGAGTTTTCAGGGACAAATGCACCATCGGCACACCAATAACAGTCACTGATATCGATAAACGGAATACCCGAGCGCGTGAGAGCCCGCGCAAAAGAGCTTCCACCCGTTCCGCGCTCCGCAACAACAGTGCAGTAAAGGCCCGCGTCCGCATGCTCGATCGAGACCTCCCCTGCCGGAAATGCCTTCCGCACAAGTGCCGCCAGGCCATCACGCGCCTCACGAGCACGAACGCGCACGCGGTTCACATGTCGCTCGTAATCACCCGATTCCAGCAAACGCGCCAAAGCGACCTGGTCAACAGAGCTCACCGACGAGGCGTAAAAACCAAGGTTGCGCCTAAACCGCTCCATCAGCTCATCGGGCAACACCATGTACGCTAGACGCAACGCCGATGACAGGCTCTTCGAAAACGTGTTGGTGTAGATAACCGACTGGGCGGCATCGATCGACGCGAGCGCGGGAATCGGCTTACCAGCAAGGCGAAACTCACAATCAAAGTCATCTTCGATGAGATACCGGCCCGGCTGCTCGGCGACCCAGCTCAGCAGGGCATAGCGACGCGCAATGCTCGTCACAAGGCCGGTCGGATACTGATGGGACGGCATCAGGTGAAGGACATCGGTCCCGCTTTTCTGCAGAGTGCTCAGGTCCACGCCGTCATCATCCAACGGGATATGTCGAACTTTGCAGCCCATAGCCTGATAGATGCGCGTCAAGCGCAAATAGCCCGGGTCCTCAACGGCATACACCTTGTCCGCGCCAAGCAACTGAACCAACATGGTATCGAGCAGCTGGGCGCCCGCGCCGATAACGATGTTATTGGGATCGACATTCATGCCCCTCGTCCCACGCAGATGGTGAGCAATAGCGCGTCGTAGCCGAGCGGTGCCCTGTGCCGGTGCGGGCGAAAAAATCTCGCACTCGTCTTCGGATGTCAGCGTCGCCCGTAGCGTGCCTTGCCAAAGCCGCGCCGCCTCCAAAGCGGAAGGAGAAAGCACATCGAATCGCTCGACCTGTCCGTTGACATCATGCGCGCTGGGGTCCACAGAGACGGTATCTCGGTCGATGTTCCCCGTAGCCGAAGGCAAAACCGGTGCATCCGGAAGCTCACATGCGTAGTAGCCACGCCGCGGCTTTGAGCAAATATAGCCCTCGGCAAGTAACTGGCTATATGCATTCTCGATGGTAATGACACTGATTCCCAGATGAGTGGCAAAGGCGCGCTTAGACGGCAAATGCTCCCCCGCCGCAATACGTCCAGCAACGATATCATCTCGAATTTGCTGGTAAACATACTCATAAAGCGATGCTTCGCCGCGTTTTTCCAAATTGTAGTCAAGCATGAATTTGTCACCTGACCTTATAAAGTCATTCAATCTGGTATTAGTCTGACCTTGTTATTATCTCGATAACTGAGTATTTCGCCATACCCAGCTCCCCGATAGGATGTTCCGTCAAGCAATGCACATGCCAACCAAGGGAGCAACCATGGCAGAACAGACCAGCAAGGCCGATCGCGTCAAACTCAATCGCGAGCTCGCGCAGATGCTCAAGGGCGGCGTCATCATGGACGTCACCACGCCCGAGCAGGCGCGCATCGCCGAAGAGGCAGGCGCCTGCGCCGTCATGGCACTCGAGCGCATCCCGGCCGACATCCGTGCCGCAGGCGGCGTCTCGCGCATGAGCGACCCCAAGATGATCAAGGGCATCCAGGAGGCCGTCTCCATCCCCGTTATGGCCAAGTGCCGCATCGGTCACATTGTCGAGGCGCAGGTCCTGCAGGCCATCGAGATCGATTACATCGATGAGTCCGAGGTTCTCTCCCCCGCCGACGATGTCTACCATATCGACAAGACCCAGTTTGACGTGCCGTTTGTCTGCGGTGCCCGCGATCTGGGCGAGGCGCTGCGCCGTGTTGCCGAGGGCGCCACGATGATTCGCACCAAGGGCGAGCCGGGCACGGGCGACGTCGTCCAGGCTGTGCGCCACATGCGCAAGATCCAAAAGCAGATCCGCGACGTTGTTGCTTTACGCGATGATGAGCTCTTTGAGGCAGCCAAGCAACTACGGGTTCCGGTCGAGCTGGTGCGCGAGGTCCATGCCACGGGCAAGCTTCCCGTCGTGAACTTTGCCGCCGGCGGCGTAGCGACCCCCGCCGACGCCGCGCTGATGATGCAGCTGGGCGCCGAGGGCGTCTTTGTCGGCTCGGGCATCTTTAAGAGCGGCGACCCCGCCAAGCGCGCCGCCGCCATCGTCAAGACCGTGGCAAACTTCACCGATGCCAAGCTCATCGCCGAGCTTTCGGAAGACCTGGGCGAGGCCATGGTGGGCATCAACGCCAACGAGATCGAGATTATCATGGAGGAGCGCGGACGCTAGTCCAGCAGAAAGGATCGCACATGAGCGATTATGCAGACCAAACGGTCGCCGTGCTGGCGGTCCAAGGCGCTTTTGCCGAGCACGAGGCAAGGTTATCTGAGTTGGGCGCACGCTGTGTTGAGTTGAGGCAGGCGGCCGATTTGCAGCAGAACTTTGACCGCCTGGTCCTCCCTGGCGGCGAGTCCACCGTTCAGGGCAAGCTACTTGCCGAGCTCGGCATGCTCGATGAGCTTCGCACCCACATTGTTGAAGGCATGCCCGTCCTTGGCACCTGCGCCGGCTTGATTCTATTGGCGCGCAATCTTGCCGCACACGACGATAAAGGAACGCCGCGCCTGGCAACCATGGACGTACTCGTTGAGCGTAATGCCTATGGCAGACAGCTCGGCAGTTTTCGCACTCAAGGATCTGTCGCCGGCATCGACGGTGAGGTGCCGCTGACGTTTATCCGCGCGCCCCGCATTGTCGAAGTGCACAGCGACACTGAGGCCCTAGCCGAAGTCGACGGCCGTATCGTCGCCGCCCGCCAAGGCAACCAGCTCGGTGTTACCTTTCACCCCGAGCTCGATGACGACACCCGCCTCCACGAGCTCTTCCTCCAAATGTAGGCGGAGTAGAAACGAGCGTGGATTTTCGGACACATAACAAATGAGAGTGGATAATCTCCCACTTTGAGCTCGAATGCAGGCTCAAACCGGGAGATTATCCACTCTCATACTACGTAGTCGTTTAAGAACGTCCATTACAGTCGAAACTGTCAGCCCGGGACCG
>CAJMRN010000105.1 GCA_905215815.1 uncultured bacterium
CACGCAAAGGAAAGCACTTAATGTGCTTTCCGTCTTGCGCAGGACTGTAGAGCAGGAAAGTTCATATAGGCAGCCCGGTTCCCGCGGCGCGCAGGGACGTCTCTCAAGCAAAAACTGTCGCAGGATAAAGTCCGAGGTCAGTGGCGCTTTATACCGAGAAATTCAAAAAAAGTTGAAAATTCATTACATATTTGCGTTGACTTTAGGTAACTAAAGTTTCATACTCCTTTTCAACCACTGGGGGATGTGAACACGCACGGATCGTTCACATCATGATTGAAGAGGATTTCTTAGACATGTTCACGCATCAGCTAAACATTATCAGCGTAGTAATTATCTGATGCGGGTTAGCACATACAGCTAGCCCGTACGATAACGGGCGGCTGATGAAGATGAGGGCCGTCGAGCGCAACCGACGGCCCTCATTTTTTATGTCTGGGAAGTTCTTTTTAGAGGAGGAAATGTAATGAACGGAGTTTTGCTCATGGTTGTGGCCGCGGCGGTGCTCGCCTGCGGCTATCTGGGCTATGGCCGATGGCTGGCCAACAAGTGGGGCGTTGACAAAGAGGCCCTCACGCCGGCCAAGCGCATGAAAGACGGCAACAGCTTCTCGCCCGTCTCCGCCTTCACCGCGTTCTCGCACCAGTTCAGCTCGATCTGCGGTGCCGGCCCTGTTACGGGTACGATCGTCGCTATGGCCTTCGGCTGGCTTCCCGTCGTGCTCTGGGTCCTCGTCGGTGGCATCTTCTTTGGCGCCGTCCACGACTTTGGCGCCCTGTACGCCTCGATGAAGAACAACGGCAAGTCCCTGGCCCAGCTCATCGAGAAGTACATCGGCAAGACCGGCCGTCGCCTGTTCCTGCTGTTCTGCTGGCTGTTCTGCATCATTGTCATCGCCGCTTTCACCGACATGGTCTGCAAGACGTTCATGTTCACCCCGGCCGTTGACGCTTCTGGTGCTGCTACCGGTGCCATCGACTTCACCAAGTCCTATGCCGCCGGCTGCGCTGGCACCATTTCCATCCTGTTCACCTTCGTCGCTATCGCCTTTGGTTGGGCCCAGAAGAAGTTCAACCTCACCGGCGCTGCCGAGTTCGTCACCGGCGTGGTCCTCATGGTCCTCATGTTCGCCGTCGGTATGCAGTTCCCGGTCTACCTGGATAAGTTCCAGTGGTTCGCCGTCGTCATGGTCTACCTGGTCTTCGCTGGCGCTATGCCCATCCAGATGCTCAAGACCCCGCGTGACTACCTCACTTCCATCATGATGATCGTCATGATCGCCTGCGCTGTCCTCGGCATCGTCGTCCTGGGCGTTAACGGCCAGGCCACTATCACCGCTCCGGTCTTCACCGGCTTCTCCACTGCCTCCGGCATGATGTTCCCGGTCCTGTTCGTCTCCGTCGCTTGCGGTGCTCTCTCCGGTTTCCACAGCCTCGTTTCTTCCGGCACCTCTTCTAAGCAGGTCGAGAAGGAGCAGGACGCCGTCAAGGTCGGTTACGGCGCCATGGTCGTCGAGTCCTTCGTCGGCATCCTTGCCATCATCGTCGCCGGCATCATGTTCTCTGACATGAACACCGCCGGTACCGGCGCCCTTAACGCTGGCGTCGCTTCCACCCCGTTCCAGATCTTCGCCGCCGGCATCTCCCGCGGTATGCAGGCCTTCGGCGTTGACGGCACGCTCGCTACCGTCTTCATGACCATGAACGTTTCCGCTCTGGCCCTGACCTCGCTCGATGCCGTCGCCCGCATCGCTCGCACCTCGTTCTCCGAGTTCTTTGCTCAGACCAACGACGCCCTGGCCATCGAGTCCAAGGCCGGCTATATGAAGGTCCTCGGCAACCCCTGGTTCGCCACGGTCGTTACCCTGCTTCCTGGCCTCGCCCTCGCCTTTGGCGGCTATGCCAACATCTGGCCGCTCTTTGGTGCTTCCAACCAGCTGCTCGGCGGTATGACCATGATCACCCTCGCCGTGTTCTGCAAGTGCACCGGCCGCAAGGGTTGGATGCTCTACGTGCCCGTCGCCTTCTTGCTCTGCTGCACCTTCACCTCGCTGGTCCAGAGCGCCATGGGCTGCATGACCGCCGTCCAGGCCTACGGCTTCTTCGGCACCATCCCGGCTACCGCCACCACGGCTGCCGTTTCCGTTGCCGCCACCAAGGGCCTGCAGCTCGTCTTCGCCGTCCTGCTGATGGTCCTGGGCCTCATCGTTGCCGTCAACTGCCTCAAGGAGTTCTTCGGCAAGGAGGCCGGTTCCATGCCCGACGAGGAGCCCGAGTGGTCCGAGATGGGCAAGGCCGAGTATGGCCGCGCTGCTGCCGCCGAGGCTCCCACCGACGCCGAGGCTGCCAAGGCCTAGTCAGCTTGATGAGCTAACCGTTCCATCCATATGACTCGGAAAGACCGGGTCCGCGACTGCGCGGGCTCGGTCTTTTTTCATGCAAAAGTGGGCGACGCCCGAGTGTTCTCGCAGATGTTTTGCGTGGATAAGGGCGTGCGTTGTACCATATAGACATATATGTGTACATATGAAAGGGGCCCCGTGGCCAAGACGGTATATTCCGATAACCAAAATAATGTCGATGCTCTGGCTGAGCGTCTGAGCAGCCAGACGTCGCTTTCTGCCGAGCGCGCCAAGCTGGTTGCCTACGACCTGCTCTGCCGCAAGGCACTCAAAATCAAGTCGAGCGCGCTGGCGCAGATTTTCCGCTCCGTCGATAAGGAATGCGACACCAAGGCGATGCGCGACGAACTCATCGCGGCAAAGATCGTTACCAAGATCGAGGGCAGCGGCATTAACGGCCGCCCGGCGTTCTATACCATTCATGCCGAGATAAGTGATGCTCAGGAGCAGCTTGCCGAGGCTGTCGAAGAGGCCGTCGAGGACGTTGTCGAGGCGCCCGCTTCGGTGGAAACGGCCCCGCGCGAGCATGTCGATACCGACGAGCTGCTCGATGAGAACGTCGTTCGCGCCTTTACGGCCAAGGCCGGCCGCGGCGGTTTTGGTGGGGGCGGAAAGCGCGATGCTCAGCGCCGTGCCCAGCAGGAGCGCTTCCGTCGCGCCGTTGCTCAAAGGGATGAGCTCGATACCGAGGCTGTCGAGACCAAGGTTGCTGCCGAGTCGCAGAAGCCCGCGCAGGAGCAAAAGCCCGTGGAGGCCCAAGAGCCCAAGCGTCGTCGCGGTGCTCACTTTAAGGCTGCGCAGCAGGATGTCGCGCATGAGGTTGAAGAGCCTCCCGAGGTTGCAGACGATGTTGAGGAGTCTGCCAAGAGGGCTCCGGGTTCGTGTCGTCCCGGCCGCGGTTTTGCGGGACGCGCGTATCCCGTAAAGCGTCAGGAGAAGGGCGAGCCGGCTTCGACCGCTCAGGCCGATAAGGCCGAACAAACCGAGAAAACCGTTGAGCCGGTGGCTTGCGAGCAGCAACCTTCCGAGTCGCAGCCTGCGGCCGACGCCGAGGTCAAAGCTCAGCAGTCCGCTGATAAGCAGGCAGGGGAGAGCGCTTCGAGCAAGCCTCGCCGTCGTCGTCACCGTGGCGGTCGTGGCTCGAATGCCGAGGCCGCGGCCGAGAAGGCGGCGACGCAAAGCAAGGATGCGAAGGTTGAGGCCCCGGTGGAGCAACCCAAGCGCCAGCCGGCGAAGGGGGACAAGCCCGAACGTTCGCAAAAGAGCTCGTCCGCGCCAAAGCAAGAGCGCAAAGCTCAGGCAGATTCCAAGCGCAAATCCCAGGCGCAGCCCAAACCGACTGCAAACGATGCGGCCGCCCAGCAGCCTGAGCCGCCCGCTCATGGCGAGGTTTCGGCGTTTGCTCTGGCCCGTGTCCTGGGCAGGCAGCTGCTCAAGGTCGTTCCCACGCCTACGGCGCTCTCCAAGATTAAGGAGCAGCAGACTCAAATCGTTAAGGTCGAGGGCAAGGACGGCAATAAGGCTCCGCAGCGCACTCAGCACAACGAGATGTCCAACCGCAAGATTGCCGAGGAGATTGCGATCATCCAGGCTTGGATAGAGCAGAATCGCGGCGCCGACACGCCGGTCGCTTCGCGTCGCCAGCGCGCCTACCAGATTTTTAACGATGAGAAGGCCTTTGACGGCAAACACGGCGAGCGCCTGATTCGGCGTATGACCGAAAAGGGCATCAGCATGCAGGCAATCAAGGTTGCTCCCAACCGTCCTGTGCACTTTACGGGCTTCTTTACGCTGGGCGCCGACAAGCCGTTCATTATGGTTGAGAACCTGGACACCTATGACGAGATCGTCAAGCTCCTGCGCGGCCGCAAGCACGCCAAGCTTTTTGGCACCAAGGTGGGTGGCGTGATCTTTGGCGGCGGCTGCAAGGCGAGCGTTTCACACGCACTGGATGATTATCTGGCCGAGATCGGCTATCGCTTTAACTATGTCTACTACGTGGGCGACATTGACCGAGAGGGTGCGCGCATTGTCGAGCAGACCCGTAACGCCAATGTGGTTGAGATTCGCCTGCATGCCGGTATGTATCGCGCCATGCTCGCCGAGCACAAGCGTCGCGTGAAAGCTGGCGGCGAGTGCGAGCCCGCAGCTGCCAACCAGGGTGTGCCGCAGAACCTGGCTGCGACGATCAAAGATCTGCCCATGGTCACGCGCGTGCAGTTCCGCAACGTGCTGCGCGAGGGCGGACGCATTCCGCAGGAGATTCTGATGACCGCCGACTATCGGGATGGCGACTCGGGAAGCTTCGACCGCATGCTGAACAACTAGATTCCGCCGGCCCCGGGAGAGCGGGGACACCGGCTTAGGTTTCCTGCTCTACAGTCCTGCTCACGACGGAGGCCACATTAAGTGGCCTCCTGT
>CAJMRN010000106.1 GCA_905215815.1 uncultured bacterium
CATTTCCCGATGTCCAAGAAATGGGAGGCAGTTCACAGGCACCTTTGTGGTGGTTGCAGCCTCTATTTACTTGCCGAGCCCGTGCTTCCCGATTCGGCGTTCCAGGACATCTCATCCTCGAACAACCATGTACGGGCAGACCCACTATCGCGTGCAGCCTGCGGGTCGGGCAAGCAGGTCTGTTCATAGGCATCCTGAATGCACTGACCCATAAAATCGTTGAGCTCGGTCTGGTTGCCCTCCATGACATAGGCGACATCGCCGTCCAAGATGTAGATACCCGGCCCCTCATTGCCCTCGTAGCCAGGATCGTACGAAACATCACATAACTTAGTGCCATTCGCGGTGTCCAACTCGATGGACGAGCGGCATCCGCCAACCATGTCGTTCGCTTTTGCCCGATAGGATGCATATCCATACCAGCGCTTAAAGGTTTTGCCCTTGAGCAGCTCGAACGCCCTGTCGATCAGACTAGAATCCGTGGTATAGCGCATAGCCCCAAGCTGAATAAGTGGATAATTACTAATACCCAGCACAGCCGGCTGCTCATCAAAATCAACGGTAATGGTCTCGGGCTTGTCGTCGCCGGTCAGAAGTTCGACAGATTGAGTCACAGGCTTGACCACCGGCTCCGTCACCGCAGCAGGTAGAAATGCCATACCGACAGCGCCCGCGCCAACCACAGCGATCGCAAGCGCCAAGACAATCAATCCAATACGGGCAGAACGGCTCACGGCAAAACACCCCACAATGCAAACCTTCGCCACCTGCACTAATGATACCGCCAGCTAACACTATTACCAAAAGAAGCTGCTCGCACCCCACCGCCACAAAGGGGACAGGCACCTTTGTGGTGGTTTTCGACGCTAACGGTCGACCATCTCACGCCATGAGATTAAACTTGAATTGTTCTCTGAACATATCCATTTCTGCCTATCCTCAACAGCTCTTTGTCTCGAGGAGCGCATATGAAGCCGTCTCATTCCACCGGTCGCAACGTCATCGCCATTCTCGCCATACCCATCGTGATGCTCTTCCTTATCGTCATCACGCCCTTTTCTTTTGGCATCGCCACGCCCTTCGATCTTTGCGGGATGATCGACGCCGGCTCGCGTGCCACCTCGCTTTCCTTTATCTGTCGCGGCGTGTTTTACGAAGATGGAATTCCCACCGGAATTTGGCGGTCAAAGTTGCCATTGCTCGGTCAGATCGACGGATGCTCCCCCTATTTCTGCCTTGGACCTCAGGCGCTAAACTATCTAATCGACGACCAGCCACTCGACTCCATCACCCTCGCCTACGACTACGCACCAAACACCGATGAGCGCCACATGAACCAAGTCCTCGACAAGCTGCTTGGACAGTGCGGGCTCACCGCGGAAGCCGGTCGAACCATCTATAGCAACCAGAAATTAAAGCGAACAGAACTCCGCCGTGTCGGAAAAATCAAAGGGCGAAACGGGGCCGCCTACTGGGATGCCTGGGCAACACGCGACAAGGGCGAATTCGGACACAGCACCTATATGGTCACTGTCTACACCAAAGACGGAATTAAGGACAATGTTGACGATTTCGCGTCATCCAAACTCGGCATCCCCAAAACAACCAAACCCGCCAGCCCGGATGAAATCCTGTAGGGACGCTCATTAGAATGTCGTTCAACGAGCACGGCAACATCGAGTTCGCCCCCACCACCACGAAAGGGACAGGCCCCTTTGTGGCGGTTTTCGACTCTGGCGCTCAACTGTCTCGATCTGTAACATCTAGCTGCCGTTTTGGACCTCAGATGTTACAGATCGAGACGAAATGTTCAGCAGTTCCCGTTTATCTAAATCTGTAACAACTACTCGGCAAATAGAGGTCTACCTGTTACAGAACGAGACAAACCGTGAACCGCCACAAAGGTGCCTGTCCCCATTGTGGTGGTCCAACAAAGAAGCCGCCCCAATAAAAAGAGGCGACATCAAGCAGGTCTATTTATTAGCGTCCCTCAAGACCCAACGAGAACGTCGCGGTAGCCCCGGCCACACCTTTCCCTCGGGCGACCCTCGCGAAGCGCGTGAGCACGAGGGAAAGGTGTGTCCGGGGCGTACAGCAGAGTTACTCGGCAGCGGCCTTGAACTTGTTGTAGTTGATCAGGCAGCCGGCCTTGACGATGGCACGCTCCTCTGCCGTCATATCGGCAATGTAGAGCTCAATCTGCTCGACCGTGCCGTCGGCGCGCACCACGTAGGCGGCGATGTCCTTCAGGTCACCATCGAGCGCAGCGCGTATACCCGGCACAAAGACGTAGTCGCCCACCTCAAAGTTGGGCTCGGCCTCCATCTGGAAGGGCACCATGCCCCAGTTCATCACGTTGGAGCGATAGCGCTTGGTGGCGTACTCGTGAACGATATTGGCCAGACCGCCAATCACGCGCTGGCAGCTCGCGGCCTGCTCGCGGGCAGAACCGTCACCGGGCTTCTTGGCATAGAGCATGGAGCCGTACTCGGTCGCCTTGGCATCGGCCGCGACACCCGCGCCAGCCAGCGCCTCAAACACGCCGGCAAGCTCGGCATCGAGCGCCGCCAGGTCGCCTGCCGCTTCGCCGGCAACGCGGCGCTTTTCCACCGCGTCGACCTCCTTGGAACGGCCCACGTAGGCCGGGTCGCGGCGGCTGAGCGTAAACTCGGCCAAGCCCAGCGGGTTGGAGCGGAAGGAGCTCGTCTCGCCCGAGGGAATGAGCTCATCGGTCGTAGTGACCGGGTCCATGATCTTGGAGCACACCTTGAGCAGGATATCGTCGCCGAGGGGCTCCATCGCGGGCCACGGCTTGATGTTGGGGCCTTCGACCAGCTCGTCGGCAGGCTCCGCCTTGCCAAAGCCCCAGTACACGCGCTTTTTGTACGGCGCGTCGTCAAAGGTGTACTCGCAGGCCTCGTCCCAAGTCTCCTCGGGCAGGTCGGTCGCCGGCGTCAGGACGCCGCCGTTGGCAGCCGTCGCCGCAATGGAGCGAGCGTCCATCAGGGCCACGGCGCTCAGCTGGCCATTACCCGGCTTGGAACCCTCGCGGTTGGGGAAATTGCGCGTGGTGTGGCGGATGGACAGGCCGTTGTTGGCAGGCGTGTCGCCGGCGCCAAAGCACGGACCGCAGAACGCCGTACGCACGATCGCGCCGGCCTCCATAAGGTCGTAGATGTAGCCACGGCGCGTAAGTTCGAGCGCCACGGGCTGGCTTGTGGGATAGACCGACAGCGAGAACTCGCCGCAGCCGGTGTTGGCGCCCTTAAGCACGCGGGCAGCCTGGACCACGGAGTCGTAGTTACCGCCCGAGCAGCCGGCGATAACGCCCTGCTGCACGTGCAGCTTGCCGTCGACGATCTTGTCGAGCAGGCTAAAGTGCGTCTTGCCCTCGCCGATCTTGGCAGCCTCGAGCTCCACCTCATGCAGGATGTCCTCGAGGTTCTCGTTGAGCTCGTCGATCTCAAAGCCGTTGGAAGGATGGAACGGCAGCGCAATCATGGGCTTGATGCTCGACAGGTCGACCTCGACGCAGCCGTCGTAGTAGGCAACATCGGCGGGCTTGAGCTCGCGGTAGTCGTCGCCGCGGCCGTGCATGGTCAGAAACGCGTGCGTGTCCTCGTCGGTGGCCCAGATGCTCGACAGGCAGGTGGTCTCGGTGGTCATGACGTCAACGCCGTTGCGGTAGTCGGTCGTCATGCTCGCGATGCCCGGGCCCACAAACTCCATGACCTTGTTCTTAACGTAACCCTTGGCAAAGACGGCGCGGATGATGGCGAGCGCCACGTCGTGCGGGCCGACACCGGGACGCGGGGCGCCCGTGAGGTAGATGGCAACGACGCCGGGATAGGCAACGTCGTAGGTGTCGCGCAGCAGCTGCTTGGCCAGCTCGCCGCCGCCCTCGCCCACAGCCATGGTGCCCAGAGCACCGTAGCGGGTGTGCGAGTCGGAACCCAGGATCATCTTGCCGCAACCGGCGAAGTTCTCACGCATAAAGGAGTGGATGACGGCGATGTGCGGCGGAACGAAGATGCCGCCGTACTTCTTGGCCGCGGAAAGGCCAAAGACGTGGTCGTCCTCGTTGATGGTGCCGCCCACGGCGCACAGCGAGTTATGGCAGTTGGTGAGCACGTAGGGCAGCGGGAACTGCTCCATGCCCGAGGCGCGCGCCGTCTGGATGATGCCGACAAAGGTGATGTCGTGGCTCGCCATAGCATCGAAGCGAATCTTGAGCGCCTCGGGGTCTCCGGATGTATTGTGTGCCTGGAGGATCGAATACGCGATGGTGCCGCGCTTGGCATCCTCGGGCGTCTGCGTAATACCGCGCTCGGCGGCCTCGGCCGCAGGCACAACCTCGCTGCCGCCGCGCAGGTAGATGCCGTCCTCGTACAGCTTGACCATACTGTCTCCCACTCTGCCCAAAAGATTTGGGCGCATAGCATACATTCGTTCAATATCGTGCCATAGAACAGTTGCGAGTGGGTTACGAATCTGCACGTTCACTTTATCTCGGTAAAGTAAAGGGCAAGCCCGGTGCGGTCCGGCAAATTTGGTGCAAGAGCGTCCCTTTCGACTAGTCATTTAAGAACGTCCCCAATGACCACCCATAACAACGCCGATGTTTTGGCGCGGACAGCGAAAGCCCACCAGAGCGAGCAAGGCAACGCCGCAGGTAGAGGACGGACAGCGAGCGACGTCCAGAGCGAACAAGTTGGCATGAAAAAGGCAAGGCATAGACCTTCT
>CAJMRN010000107.1 GCA_905215815.1 uncultured bacterium
CGCCGCGCGGGGTTCTTGCAGGGCGTGCTCGCACTATCTGCCTACGAGGTTCCGGTGTTGGTCGTACTCGCATGCACGGTGTTCTCCCAACATGCCGTGGCAGCTGGTCTGGTGGCTGCCTTAATTGCGACCTATGCGCTCACGTGGTTTTTGCTGGCGATGGGGTTTGCCTTTGAGCTTCCCGTCGTGTCAGCACGACGTGCGAAAATTTCCATGGCGACGCCGCTTGCCGGCGGAGCCGCGGGTGCCCGCGCCTTTGGCGGGCCGGCCGAAGTATCCGACACTATCTCTGCGACCAAGGAGGGCTAAGCCATGGCTTCTCAAGCTGAGCTCACCCCGTGCGGGGCAATGTTTGACATCTTTAAGCGCGCAGCGCACCTGAGCCATATCGAACTGTGCGGCCTGGTGCTCTCGAGCCGCCCGCTCGCCGACGGCCGTAGTCCGCAGAGTCGTGCCGCCGATCGCTCCTGGGTTTCGCGCTTTATCGTGCGCGCACCGGTCGGCACGCTGCAGGAACGTTATTTTGCCGATTACGGCACCTCGGCCGCGCGCATTATGTCGCAGCTGGCCCTGCGCCGTCGCAATCCCATGGACGCCGCGGCCGTGACCAATATGGTGTGCGGCCCCGCTGGCGAGCCCATGGTGCGGGCACTCGAGGAATGCCACCAGGACACGAATCTCTATCGCAATGCGCTCGAGCGCCTGTCGCAGGCGGCTGAACTCATGCCCGCCGAGCGCGCCGAGGCCATCCTGGTGCTGTTTGTCGCCGTGGGCTGCTCGGCAGATGTACGTTCGTCGGTGACCTATGCCATCGACTACGCTCATGCGACCTGTGGTGGCGCCACGTCGACGCCGCGCTCGCTGAGCACATCTTCGGTCGTGGGCGAGCACGAGGTCGCGCCGGCGCATCCGCTGGGACTGCTGCGCGTGCAAAACGGCTATGTGGTGAGCGCCCCGCGCTGGATTCAGCCGAGTGAGGAAGGCGTCGAGATCGGCGCGCTGGCAACGGGGGAGGGCGACATCACCGACGTCGGCGACGACGTCTCGGCCCGCCATGCCCATATCTGGTGCGACGATTCTGGCACATGGTTTGTCGAGGACCTGTCGTCCACGAACGGCACCGTGGTGGTAAACGGGGCCACGAGCGTGTGTATTCAAGTAGAGCCCGGCCGCTCCGCCCGGCTCAGCCCCGGCGACGAGCTCAAACTCGGCGAATCCACCACCTATGCCATCCTCCTCGGTGCCCTCTAGCTCATCCCCCCAATGAGTTGCGGTGAAATAGGGACTGATTAAGGCCGTTAACAGCAAAAACAGTCCCTATTTCACCGCAACTGCTGTGGGGTTCCAGGGGACTGTGCCCGTCGGTGCCGGGCGCACAATAGTCACCCGAGGTAAACCTTTACCGGCCACCTATATTTGCCGAAATATGGCCTGACGGCGGGGTACAATAAGCCCGCATGCGGATTTCCGTTGCGGGCGCTTCCCATCGCCGGGGCGTGCCCGGGAGCATCCGGCATGCGGCCTTTGCGGCGCTCGGTCATGTGCAAGACGGGTAGCTGGGCCTGTGGAGCGCGTGCAGCCCTCCTCGCCTTGGCATGCCTTCTCTCCACGCCATGTACCTGCTGCTGAGTCCGCCTGCCAGATGATTGGAAGCAACAACGAAAATCCCATCACGCCAATATCCCGGCGATCGCCGGGGCCTGTATACCTATATGAGAGGAGAGGGGTATATGGCGCGTAAGTTTAAGTCTATGGACGGCAACGAGGCGGCCGCATATGTTTCGTATGCGTACACCGAGGTAGCGGGAATTTATCCCATTACGCCGTCCAGCCCGATGGCCGACCATGTCGACCAGTGGGCGGCCCAGGGTCGCAAGAACATCTTCGGCACCCCGGTCAAGGTCGTCGAGATGGAGTCCGAGGCAGGTGCAGCCGGTACCGTTCACGGTTCGCTGGGCGCCGGTGCTCTGACCACCACCTACACGGCTTCTCAGGGCCTGCTCCTGATGATCCCGAACATGTACAAGATCGCGGGCGAGCAGCTCCCGGGCGTTTTCCACGTCTCCGCGCGTTGCGTCGCTTCGCACGCCCTGAACATCTTCGGTGACCACTCCGACGTCATGGCCTGCCGCCAGACCGGTTTCGCCATGCTTGCCGAGGGCAACGTCCAGGAGGTCATGGACCTCTCGCCGGTGGCTCACCTTGCCGCCATCGAGGGCAAGACCCCGTTCCTTAACTTCTTCGACGGCTTCCGCACCAGCCACGAGATCCAGAAGGTCGCCATGTGGGACTACAAGGATCTTGCCGAGATGTGCGACATGGACGCCGTCCAGGCTTTCCGCGATCACGCGCTCAACCCTGAGCACCCGCATACCCGCGGTAGCCACGAGAACGGCGACATCTTCTTCCAGAACCGCGAGGCCTGCAACAAGGTCTACGACGAGCTTCCCGCCGTCGTCGAGGGCTACATGAAGAAGATCAACGAGAAGCTCGGCACCGATTACGGCCTGTTCAACTACTACGGCGCTCCCGATGCTGATCGCGTCGTCGTGTGCATGGGCTCCTTCTGCGACGTGCTTGAGGAAGTCATCGACTACCTCAACGCTCATGGCGAGAAGGTCGGCCTGGTCAAGGTTCGCCTGTTCCGTCCGTTCTCCATCAAGCACTTTGTCGACGTTCTCCCCGAGACCGTCCAGAAGATTGCCGTCATGGACCGCACCAAGGAGCCGGGTTCCATCGGCGAGCCGCTCTACCAGGACGTCGTCTCCGCTCTCTACGAGGCCGGCAAGACGGGCATCAAGGTCGTCGGCGGCCGTTACGGCCTGGGCAGCAAGGACACGCCTCCCGCGTCCGCGTTCGCTGTCTTCGAGGAGCTCAAGAAGGACGAGCCCAAGCGCGAGTTCACCATCGGCATCGTCGATGACGTGACCAACCTGAGCCTGCCCGAGGCCGAGGATGCGCCCAACACCGCAGCCCCCGGCACCATTGAGTGCAAGTTCTGGGGTCTGGGTGGCGACGGTACCGTCGGCGCCAACAAGAACTCGATCAAGATCATCGGCGACCACACCGACAAGTACGTCCAGGCCTACTTCCAGTATGACTCCAAGAAGACCGGCGGCGTCACCGTCTCGCACCTGCGCTTTGGTGATTCCCCGATTCGCTCGCCGTACTACGTGACCAAGGCCGACTTTGTCGCCTGCCACAACCCCAGCTACATCGTCAAGGGCTTCAAGATGGTCCGCGACGTCAAGCCGGGCGGCACCTTCCTGGTCAACTGCCAGTGGAGCGACGAGGAGTTCGCCGAGCACATGCCCGCCGTGGCCAAGCGCTACATCGCGAACAACAACGTCAACGTCTACCTGATCGACGCTATCGACCTGGCCGCCAAGGTCGGCATGGGCAAGCGCACCAACACGGTGCTCCAGTCCGCCTTCTTCGCGCTGGCCAAGGTCCTGCCCGCCGAGGACGCCCTGCAGTACATGAAGGACGCGGCTACCAAGTCCTACATGAAGAAGGGCCAGGCCATCGTCGACGCCAACCATAAGGCCATCGATGCCGGCGCTACCGCCTTCCGTAAGTTCGAGGTTCCGGCCGACTGGGCTACCGCCGAGGACGCCGCTCCCGTCGAGCTCTCCGAGGAGACCAAGTCCGCCATCGCCCAGCAGGTCAAGAACCTGCTCGAGCCCATCGATTGCATGGATGGCGACAGCCTGCCCGTTTCCGCCTTCGTCGATTGCGCCGACGGCCAGTTTGAGCTGGGCGCCTCCGCATACGAGAAGCGCGGCGTCGCCGTGGTCGTTCCTCACTGGGACGAGACCAAGTGCATCCAGTGCAACCAGTGCGCCTATGTGTGCCCGCATGCCACCATCCGTCCGTTCGCGATGACCGAGGACGAGGCTGCCGCCGCACCCGAGGCTACCCGCACGCTCGACGCCATGGGCCCCAAGGCCAAGGGCATGAAGTTCACCATGGCCGTGTCCCCGCTCGACTGCATGGGCTGCACCAACTGCGTCAAGGTCTGCCCCAAGGGCGCCCTCGAGATGGTTCCCACCGAGCAGGAGATGGACCAGCAGCCCGTTTGGGACTACATGGTCGAGAACGTCTCCGAGAAGAAGGAGCTCATCGCGGCCAACGTCAAGGGCAGCCAGTTTAAGCAGCCCTACCTGGAGTTCTCCGGCTCCTGCGCCGGCTGCGCCGAGACCGCCTATGCACGTCTGGTGACCCAGGTCGCCGGCGACCGCATGTTCATCTCCAACGCCACCGGCTGCTCCTCCATTTGGGGCAACCCCGCTGCCACCGCTCCTTACTGCAAGGACAAGGACGGTCACGGCCCGGCGTGGAACAACTCCCTGTTCGAGGACAATGCCGAGCACGGTCTGGGCATGGCCGTCGGTTACGAGGCCGTTCAGAAGAAGCTGATCGCTGCTACGCAGGAGATCATCGCCGCTGACGGTCCGTCCGACGAGCTCAAGGCCGCCGGTCAGGCTTGGATCGACTCCGTCAACGACGCCGAGGCCTCTAAGACCGCTGCCGCCGCCTACGTTGCCGAGCTCGAGAAGTGCGGCTGTGACGCTTCCAAGGCGATTCTCGCCGACAAGGCTTACCTCACCAAGAAGTCCTTCTGGATCTTCGGTGGCGACGGTTGGGCTTACGACATCGGCTTCGGTGGCCTGGACCACGTCCTGGCTTCCGG
>CAJMRN010000108.1 GCA_905215815.1 uncultured bacterium
GAGTTCCGCACGCAAAGGAAAGCACTTAATGTGCTTTCCGTCTTGCGCAGGACTGCCCGAGCAGCGAACTAAACAGCCAGGCACGCTGTGCGCGTTCGTCATCATCCCGGGGGTTATCTGATGAAAGAAAGTGCGCCGGCTTTCGCCGGCGCTTAATAAGGGATCTAGTTGGTGCTCATTCGTTTTGCTGCAGACTCGACGTAGCTTGCCATCTCATCGACGTCGCAGACGTCTTCGAAGCGGACAGGCTTGGACTCAAGCTCGGCGAGTTGGACCGGGGCGACCGTGTTGGTGGCCTGCTCGAGTACACGCATAGCCTCAAAATCATCCTCGGGAACGTCGAGGCCCAGGGCGTCGCAGCAGGCGCGCGGGAACTTGTAGGGGCTTGCGGTCGAAAGCAGCACGCGGGCCTTGGCACCCTCGGCGGGAGCGACTTTTTCAAAGACGTGATAGCCGCAAGCGGTGTGCGGGTCGATCACGCAGCCGTTCGCATCCCAGCAGCTCTTGATGGCAGTGCGGACCTCGTCCTCGCTGGCCCAACCGCAGCCAAAGACGCTCTGAATCTTTGCCAGCAGGTCGGCGGGAACCTCGTAGCGACCCGTCTGCGCCAGCTGCTCCATAAGGCCGGCAACGAGCTCGCAGTCGCCGTTGGACAGGAAGTACAGCATGCGCTCCAGGTTGGAGCTAATAAGGATGTCCATCGACGGCGAGATGGTCGTGAAGAACGGGCGGTTACGGTCGTAAACGCCGGTGGTCAGGAAGTCGGCAAGCACGTTGTTCTTGTCGCTCGCCACGACGAGCTTGGCGACGGGCAGACCCATGCGCTTGGCGTAGTAGCCGGCCAAGATATCGCCAAAGTTGCCGGTCGGTACGCAGAACTCCACGGCGTCGCCGGCCTCGATGGCGCCGGCGCGCAGCAGCTGCGCATAGGCGGCAAAGTAGTAGACGACCTGCGGTACCAGGCGGCCGACGTTGATGGAGTTGGCGCTCGAAAGCACCGTGCCGGCGGCCTCCAAGCGCTCGGCAAGCTCCTTATCGGCAAAGATGCGCTTGACGGCACTCTGGGCGTCGTCGAAGTTGCCGCGGATGCCGCAGACGGCGACGTTGTCGCCCTCCTGCGTGGACATCTGCAGATTCTGCACGCGGCTGACTTTGCCTTCGGGATAAAAGACGGTGATGCCCGTGCCCGGAGCGTCGGCAAAACCGGCGAGTGCGGCCTTGCCGGTGTCGCCCGACGTGGCGGTGACGATCATGATGCGCTCGGCGCCGCCGTCCTTGGCGGAAGTGCGGGCCATGAGGCGGGGGAGCATCTGCAGGGCGACGTCCTTGAAAGCGCTTGTGGGGCCGCCAAAGAGCTCCATCACATAGGTCTGAGGGACGTCAGCGCCCGGCGCAGCGTCGAGTTTGACGAGCGGCGTAACCTCTTCACTCGCGAACGTGCCGCGGTATGCCTCGTCGACACACGCCGAAATTTCTTCGTCCGTGTAATCATTCAGTAACATTCCCAACACATCTTGAGCGATTTCAAAGTACGATTTATCTGCAAGCGAGCTGATATCGACCTGCTGGGTGCCAAGCTCGTCCGAGACAAACAAACCCCCGTCGGGAGCGATGCCGGTGCGGATTGCCACCTTACTTGAGCACGATAAAGTGCGTCCTCGTGTACTATGATAAGTTCCCATATAACACTGCTCCTTGGATGCCTTGGTCCCAATCGGTGAAACCATGGTATCAGAGCGCGCAAAACAGGTTTGCAGAGGCTTTTAGAAAGGTAACCTCAAGCCCATGATTAAGATTGCCAAGTTTGGCGGCTCGTCGGTCGCCGACGCCGAACACTTTAAGAAGATCAAGGCCATCGTCGATGCCGACCCTGCCCGCCGTTTTGTGGTGGTTTCCGCCTGCGGCCGCCGCTTTAAGGGCGACACCAAGGTGACCGACCTGCTCTACCTGGTTAACGCGCACGTTAAGTATCACGTGTCGTGCGAGGAGCTGCTCGAGGACATTGGTCAGCGCTATTTTGATATCGCTGACGAGTTGGAGCTCACCTATCCCATCCGTGAGGAGTTCGCGGCCTTTGCCGAGCGCGCCCGCTCGGGCGGCTACTCCACCGAGGAGCTCGTGAGCCGCGGCGAGTACTTCACCGCTCGCCTGATGGCCGAATACCTGGGTCTGCCGTTCCTGGACGCTGCGACGGTTGTGGCATTCCATCACGACGGTACGCTCAGCATGAACCGCACCTCCGAGCTGGTGCAGGAGTACGGCCAGCAGGGCGGCTTTGTTATGCCCGGTTTCTACGGCGCGACGCGTGAGGGCCAGATCAAGCTGCTCGATCGTGGCGGCGGCGATATCTCGGGCTCGATCCTGGCCAAGTGCCTGGGCGCCGACCTGTACGAGAACTGGACCGACGTCTCGGGTTTCTATTCTGCCGATCCTCGCATTGTGCCCGAGGCTCAGCCCATTGCGCGCGTTACCTACGAGGAGCTGCGCGAGCTTTCGTACATGGGCGCAAGCGTCCTGCACGAGGAGGCCGTGTTCCCTGTGCGTGAGGCGGGTATTCCGCTGGTCATCAAGAACACAAATGCGCCGCAGGACCCCGGCACCATCATTAGCGAGACGGCTGACGAGGGCGAAGCAGAGCCCATCATTACCGGCGTGACCGGCAAGCGCGGTTTTGTCGCCATCAACGTGGCCCGCGACCGCACCAAGCCGCGCGTCGGATTTATGCGCCGCGCGCTTTCGGTCTTCGAGCGCTATGACGTTTCCGTTGAGCACATGCCCACCGGTGTCGACCGCTTTGGCGCCGTGGTGCAGGAGCAGGATGTACACGATTCGCTGTACTCGCTTGTGGGCGACATCCAGCAGGAGGTCGAGCCGCTCGAGATCGAGGTTGTCGAGGGCTTGGCGCTCATCGCGACCGTCGGCCGTAACCTGCGAGGCCGCGCGGGTATCTCGGGCCACCTGTTTGGCATGCTTGGCCAGGCCGGCGTGAGCGTGCGCATGATTTCGCAGAGTTGCGACGAGATCAACATCATTATCGGTGTCGAGGAGAAAGACTTCGACCTGGCGATTCGGACCATTTACCGTGCCTTCTCCGACGAGAACGGCATTGTGAAGGTCTCTGACCTGGAGGCTCCCGCGCCGGCCGATCCCACCTTGGCCGCGCTCAAAAAGTAGCGACTGCTCGGTAGATTTTTGGGTCATGTCTCAAAAATCTACGGCGGGGCGTTTCGTTTCGGTTTCGTTTCGACGGGGCGGGTTTCGTGCCCGCCCCGTTCTTGTATACACTGGCAACAATAATCGGCCTGCTCGGCGTGCGGGCAAAAGCCAAAACCTTTAAAGGGGGAAGCATGAAACAGTACACGGTTGCTATTTTGGGCGCGACGGGAGCCGTG
The DNA here is from genome assembly GCA_905215815.1 of uncultured bacterium. Taxonomy (GTDB): domain Bacteria; phylum Actinomycetota; class Coriobacteriia; order Coriobacteriales; family Coriobacteriaceae; genus Collinsella. The sequence continues at coordinate 3,393 of CAJMRN010000108.1, forward strand.
GGCACCCAGATGCTCGAGTGCCTCAACGAGCAGGAGTTCCCGGTTGGCAAGCTCAAGCTACTGGCAAGTGCACGCTCCGCGGGTAAAACCGTCGAGTTCCGCGGCGAGCAGATTGTGATTGAGGAAGCTTGCCCCGAGGCCTTTGAGGGCTGCGACATCGTGCTTGGCGCCGCTGGCGATGACATCGCGAAGGATTTGCTGCCCGAGGCCGTCAAACGCGGCGCCGTCGTGGTCGACAACAGCCATGCCTTCCGCATGGATCCCGAGGTGCCGCTGGTTGTGCCCGAGATCAATGCCGACGACATCAAGTGGCATCATGGCCTTATCGCCAATCCCAACTGCGCGACCATCATCGGCCTGGTTCCCACGTGGCCGCTGCATCAGCTCGCCGGCGTGAAGCGCATGATCGTTTCGACGTACCAGGCGGCTTCGGGTGCTGGCGCTCCCGGTATGGCCGAGCTCGAGGCTCAGCTGGCCGCCCTGGGCCGTGGCGAGGAGATTCCCGAGCCGCGCGCGTTTGCCGCCCAGCTGGCGAGCAACCTGATTCCGCAGATTGGCGGCGTCAAGGAGGAGGGCTTTACCTCCGAGGAGATGAAGCTGCAAAACGAGGGCCGCAAGATCATGCATCTGCCCGAGTTGCGCGTGAACTGCACCTGCGTGCGCGTGCCCGTGCTGCGCTCGCACTCCGAGAGCATTACGCTCGAGTTCGAGCGCGACATTACGGTTGACGAGGCCCGTGCTGCGTTGGCTGCCGCTCCGGGCGTGAAGCTGGTTGACGACATGAGCGCCGAGGATGCGCACGATCGCTTCCCCATGCCGATGGATACGTCCGACCAGGACCTGATCTGGGTCGGTCGCGTGCGCCGCGACATCTCGAACCCCGAGGCTGCGCGCGGCATCACCTTCTGGTGCTGCGGCGATCAAATCCGTAAGGGCGCGGCAACCAACGCCGTCCAGATCGCTAAGCTGCTCTGCGAGTAGTGTGACCTGTCCGGCGGGGGCCGGGCTTAGTTTTCAGAACGTCCTCGACCATGTGTGGCGCCTTGTCCTGCTCCTTCGGAGCCGCGGACAAGGCGCCACACTGGTCTGCGGAGTGTTCTGAAAACTAAGCCCGGCCCCGCCTGCGGTGACGCTGCTGCGAGCGGCCTGCGATGGGGCCGTTGTTGGTTGGGGCCGCTGGGCTGATGTGGGGGCGCGTGGCCATTGCGGGCCTTGGTCCCGGCGGCGGTCTCGGCGCTTCGCGCCTGCCGCCTTGGGGGACTGTGGGGCGCGGCCGGCAGCTGCGGCGCTTCGCG
>CAJMRN010000109.1 GCA_905215815.1 uncultured bacterium
ACGAGCGGGGGCTCCTATCTTTTTAGTGCCCTCGGATTGGGTCATAGTGTCTGTCCGCGCCAAAACATCGGCGTTGCCGGAACACTTGGCGCTTGGGGACGTTCCTTATGTGTCGGCAGTTTGGGACACTCCTTGCGTCAAGAGGCTGGCGCGCGTCAACCTGGTCTCATTGCAGCAAAAAATCGCCCCGTTCTCGATTGAGGACGGGGCGATTCGTCTTTTGGGCTTATGCGGCCAGTCTTATGCGAAACGGGCGACAAGCTCCTGCAGGACGTCGGTCATCTTGACGAGTGAGCTGACCGGGACAAACTCGTTGACGCCGTGGTAGCAGTAGCCGCCCGTCGAGAGGTTGGGGCAGGGCAGGCCGCGGAACGACAGCTGTGCGCCGTCGGTGCCGCCGCGAATCGGCAGCACCTGAGGCTCGACGTCGCAGGCAAGGAAGGCGTCCTTGGCGACATCGATCAGCTCCGGGTAGTCGCGAACGATCTCGGCCATGTTGCGGTACTGGTGCTTAATCTCGACCGTTACGCGCTCCTCGCCCAGTCGCTGGTTGAGCAGTGCGGCGGCGGCATCCATCAGCTCGAGTTTCCGCTGGAACTTGGCGGCATCGTGATCACGGATGATATAGCGCGCCGTGGCATGGTCGACCGTTGCCGAGACGCCCTCAAGGTGATAGAAGCCCTCGTAGCCCTCGGTGTATTCCGGACGTTGCACGTAAGGGAGCAGGGCGTTGAAGTCGCAGAACAGGTTGCCCGCGTTGACCATGCGGCCCTTAGCGTCGCCGGGGTGAATGGACTGGCCCTCAAAGCGAACGGTTGCCTCGGCGGCATTGAAGCACTCCCACTCAAGCTCGCCAACCGGACCGCCGTCTACCGTGTAGGCGTACTTGCAGCCGAAGGCCTCGATATCCAACAGCTCGGCACCGTGACCGATTTCCTCGTCCGGGCAGAAGCAAATGCCGAGCGCGGGATGGGGCAGGGAGGGATCCTGCGCGATGCGTGCGACAAGCGCCATGATTTCGGCGACACCCGCCTTGTCATCGGCGCCCAGCAGCGTAGTTCCGTCGGTGCAGACAAGGTCCTCACCCACCAGGTTGTTGAGGGCAGGAAGTTTGGCGGTGCTCATGGACACGGGCTTGCCGTCGACGATGCCGCAAACCAGATCGCCGCCCTCGTAGTGCACGATGTGCGGCGCTACGCCGGCGCCCGGCGCGACCTCGGTGGTATCGAGGTGCGCGATCAGGCCCAGGGCGGGCTTATTCTCGGAACCGGCGCTAGCGGGAATGTGCGCGCAGACATAGGCGTTTTCGGTTACATGGGCATCGGTTGCACCCAGCTCGCGCAGTTCTTCGGCAAGCACGTTGGCAAGGTCAAACTGTACGGTGCTCGACGGCACCTGGTCGCAGCTGGCATCCTCGGACTGCGTGTTGATCTGGACATAGCGCAAAAAACGCTCGAGGACGTCGGGGTCCGTGGTGGTGTTTTCCATAAAGATCGCTCCAATCTTGGTCGTCGTGTGCAACAAGAACTCTAGCACGGTATGCCGCGGCATACCGCGACGCTTGGATGGGGTAGAATCAGCCATTGAGTGCAGAAGGGACGGATGTTCATGGATACGACAAATAGCTCGCGCGAGCTACACCTAACGGTGGCGAACGAAGACTACTTGGAGTGCATGGTTCGCATCGAAAGCGAAGATGGGGAGACCGGCGGCGTGCGGTCGGTCGATATCGCACAGCGCCTTGGCGTCTCGAAGGCATCGGTCAACAAGGCGGTTTCGGCTCTCAAGGCATCTGAACTTGTCGAACAGTCTCACTACGGCAAAGTTATCCTGACTGACCGTGGGCGCGAGGTCGGCTCGGCTATCTGGTATCGCCATCGTCTGGTCCGCACGTTTTTGGTTCAGGAGCTCGGTGTCGAATTTGAGCGAGCCGATTCCGAGGCCTGCATGATGGAGCATGCTCTATCCGAGGACACGATGAACCGCTGGCTCGCCTATCTCGAAAAGCAGGGAATCAGCGTCGAGGAATAGCGGGATATATATGGATACGAGTTATTACAACCGCTTTGGTGCCGAGGAACTTACGCGCCGCTTGTCGAGCGAGACCTTGTTGGCGCAGGGTCCCATGGGCAGTGTTCTGTTGAGTGAGTACGATGCCGCCGACATTCCACCGGCGTTTTGGAATCTGGCAGAGCCGCAGACCGTTTCTCGTATCCATCGCTTGTATGTCGCCGCCGGCGCGCAGGTGCTCATTACCAACACCTTTCAGGCATCAAGCTATGCCCTCAAGCACGACCAGATTGCGCCGTCCGTGGCGGAGGTCAATCGCGGGGCCGTCGACGATGCTCGCCAGGCGCACCCACAGCTGCTGCTGGGCTCGATGGGCCCGATTTGTATTGAGTGGTTTGCCGAGGACTCTGCCGAGTATCGTGAAATCCGAGGCATTGCGCGCGAACAAGCGCACGCCTTGCTCAATGCTGGTGTTGACGGTCTGCTGATCGAGACGGTGACGTCTATCCGTAATTTGCAGCCCATGCTTGCCGGCGCCCGAGATGCCGCCGACGGTATGCCTGTCCTGGTGAGTTTTGTCGTTGACGATAAAGGCGACCTGTTGGGCGATGGCCTCAACATCGAGGCAGCCGTTTTGTACGCCGAAAAACACGGCGCAAACTCGGTTGGTGTTAATTGCTGTTCGCTTGCGGCCGCGAACGCGGCGGTGCCCAGGATGGTTGCATCGGCGACTACGCCCGTCACGGTACGCCCCAACGTGGGCGATCCGGTCCAAACTCAGGATGGTCCTGTGTGGCGCGAGAACCCCGAAGCCTTCGCGCGCGCTTGCATCGAATGGAGGCATGCCGGTGCCGCAATGGTGGGCAGTTGCTGTGGAACCACGGCGATCACCACGGCGGCGATGGCCGAGGCGCTCGATATATAGAGGTCAAAACCGCTCCATACGGGGCGGTTTTTTATTACTTGCACATCGCCGGTAGCGTTTGCCCAAATGGTGAATGCCGGTTTTGGCAGGTTGCTGGGCGAGCGTTGCGGGTATACCCCATGCGTACCATGATCCAAACACTGTGAGGTGTCTGCGCGTGTGCGCGATAATTCACTTTGGAACTGACGGTTGGCGAGCTCGCGTCGACGGAGACTTTACTATCAACAACGTCGCTCGTGTCACTGATGCTATCGGCAGGCTATGGCAAAAGACGAATCCCGGTAAAACGGTATATGTAGGATTTGACACTCGGCCGCAAGCGCGCGAGTTCGCCGAGCTCGCGGCGGGCGTGATTGCCGCCCACGGGTTCGATGCCGTGCTCGTGTCTCGACCGGTGCCGACTCCCGCTCTTACGTGGGCGGCTGCGTATGACGGCGAGGCATGCGGCGCACTTATGGTGACGGGCTCACATCATCCGCAGGGCTATCTATGCCTCAAGCTGCGGATGGGTGATGGCTCGACGGCCAACCAGGATGTCATCGAAGAGCTCGAGGAGACGATGGCCGCCGAGCCGCTGGGGCTTGAGGGGCAATACCGCACGGCAGACATCATTCCCGACTATATGCGAGCGGTGGCATCGTTTGTCGACGCGGATGCCATTCGCGCCGCGCATATGCGTGTGGTGGTTGACCCCATGGGCGGAGCTGCGCAGGGATATCTTGCCGACTTGCTTCGTGAGCTTGGCGTCGAAGTCCATGAGATTCACGCCGACGAGACGACCGATAGGGGAGATATCTGCCCCGACCCGGTCGAGCCGTGGGTGGATGCTTGTGAGCGCGCAGTTGTCGAAGACGGGGCGTGCGCCGGTCTGGTGACTGATGGCGACGCCGATCGTATCGGCGCGGTTGATGAGCGCGGCAGATATATACATCCACATCAGATCATGGCGCTCGTTTTGGGCGATTTGGTCCAGTATCGCAATCTGAAGGGACGCGTCGTCGTCAACCTTTCATGCTCCACGCTTGTGCGTCGCATTGCCGAGGCACTCGGCTGCCGCGTGGTCATCAAGCCCGTCGGTTTTAAATATATAGCCGCCGAGATGAAGAAGGGCGGCGTTCTCGTGGGCGGTGAAGAGGCCGGTGGTATCGGTATCGCCGCGCACATGCCCGAGCGCGACGGCATCCTTGCCTGCCTGATTTTGTGCGAGCTCATGGCCAAGACCGGCGCGCCCTTGGGCGTGCTTATCGATCAGCTCGAGGCGAGCTTTGGCAAGACGAGTTACGGACGTCGAGATTTGCGCCTTGAGGCCGAGGATGCCGAGACGTTGCGCACGCTGCTTCCCGGCGTGAATCCCAAGTCGATATGCGGCAAGGCGCCGCAGAGCGTAAGCCATATGGACGGCTTGCGTCTGGCATTTGAGGATGACACCTGGCTGCTGATCCGTCCCAGCGGGACCGAACCGGTGGTGCGCGTGTACGCCGAGGGCTTTTCGGTGGAGGAGCGCGATGAGCTGCTAGATGCCGGCTGCGCTTTGGCCAGGGGCGCATATCGGCTCTAGCCAAGGGGCCACTCTATATAAAGATGTGCTCGGCAAGCGGTAGCTATCAACTGGCAAGCGTCAGTTGAGGGCACAGTTGTGTAGGAAATGTGTGCGCCCAGATTCCCGCCCCCGGGGCCCCTCCGGTCTGGCAATATATCTCCTTGCCGCGCGGC
>CAJMRN010000110.1 GCA_905215815.1 uncultured bacterium
GTACGGGCACCCTTCGGCCTCCCGCCGGCCTTCGGCGCGCCCGTACCCCCTGTCGCAAAGCTCTGCTGCAAGAGTCCTCAGCGTGGCGTCGTGCCTGACTCTCCCGTCCATAAAGAAGCCCCCATTTCTAATGTTCAAGAAATGAGGGGGTGGTTCAATTTCGGGACGGGGATTAAATAATCATTCGGAGCAAATCTATTTTTGTCCCCGCCCCAAAAAATCATCGAGCGTGGTCTTGGACAAACAGTCTAGTTGCGCTTGAGGTGGACGACCGTTTCGCAGTGGAAGGTTTGCGGGAACAGGTCGACCGGCGTGATCTTGACGGGGGAGAAGGTGCCTTCCTCGACAAAGCGCTTAAGGTCGCGTGCCAGGGTGGCAGGGTCGCAGCTCACATAGGCGACATCGCGCGCACTCGTGCTAGCGATGAGGTCGATGGCCTCGGGTGCCAGACCTGCGCGCGGCGGATCGACCACCAGGACATCGGCATCCTGGTCGGGGAACTCGCGCACGGCATCGCCGCCGATGACGTCGACGTTGTCGAGCTTGTTGATCTCGAGGTTACGGCGCAGGTCGCGCACGGCCGGACCGTAGGCCTCGACGGCGGCGACAAAGTCGCAGCGGCGGGCGAGCGGCAGGGTAAAGGTGCCGGCACCGCAGTACAGGTCCACGGCAAGCTCGTCTTCCTGCGGGTCGAGGGCGTTCATAACGAGCTCAATCAAAATCTCGGCGCCCTTGGTATTAACCTGGAAAAACGACGGGGCGGATAAGCGCATCTGGCCGTCAGCGATGTTCTCGGTCCACGAGCCCTCGCCGGCGAGCATCTCCACCTTGGAAACGCGGCGGGCCTTCTTCTCGCCCTTGCTCATCACGCGCACGATGCTCGTGGGATGCGCGGCGTCTGCCAGCACGCGCGAGACCTGTGAGCGCGGGAAGGAGCCTGTGGGCGTCCAAAGCGCGATCTCGAGCGCCTTGGTGCGACGCGAAGCGCGAATGCCCACGCGCTCCAGACCCAGGTCGTGGCTGCCGCTCAGATAGTTGAGCGCGCCGACGACCGATTTGAGTGCCTTGGGAAAACGCTTATCGAACAGCGGGCATGCATCGACGGTCACGATCTTGCTGGGGTCGACGCCGTGCATGCCAAGGCGCACACGTCCGTTAACGAGGGTGGGCTCCAGCTCAATCTTATTGCGGTAGCCCCAGTCGTCCTTGGTGTGGCGGATAGGCTGGACAAGATCGTTGACCTGGTCGGGGGTGAACTTGCCAATGCGCTCGAGCGTGGAGCGCAGGTTTTGCTCTTTGGCGGCAAGCTGGGCGGTGCGCGAGAGATTGCCCCACGAACAACCGCCGCAGATGCCCACGAAGGGGCAGGGAGGCTGAATGCGATCGGGGCTTGGCTCCAGAATCTCGGTCGTGCGGGCGCGCATAAACGACTTGCCGTCCTGCACGACCTCGGCTTCGACGGTGTCGCCCGCCACGGCGCCTTGCACAAATGTGGCCTTGCCGTTGTCGGCATGTGCCAGACCGTCGGTGCCGTACGTCATCGATTCTATGGTGAGCTTCATGTTCCTGCCTGTCATTCGCGGTATTGTCCGCAACCATGGTAGCAGGGAAAAGCGCCCCGTATCTGGGGCATTCCTCAAATACGGGGCGCTTCTACAAACGTCTATTTCGTCTTGCCGGTAATGAGCGTCTTAAGGCCTAGGCCGATCAGACCCAAGCCCATGCGCACGCGGCCAGGGCGATGGCGCTCGATGGCCTTGGCTTTGCCAGCGGGCTTCTTGTGACGCGCGTTGCTCTCGGGGGTTGTTGTGGGTGCCTGAGGTTGGGCTGCGGGAGCAGGTTCGGGCTCGATAACGGTCGCTCGGACCTTCTGGACCTCGGGAGCGGCCGGCTGCGGCTCGGGCTCAGGCTGGGATGCGAGCGCGGGTTCTGCCTCGGTGTCGGCCTCGGCGTTGCGATACGCGCGCTCCAGCAGAGCTTCCTGCGAGTTGAAGGGTTTCTCGTCCTCTTTGCGCTCAACCGGAACCCAGGTGCCGTCACTCGTCAGGCTGCGTGCCTTCACGTTGTCGCGCAGCTGCATGCCCATGTACTCGTGCACCAGGGCGCGGCAGGTGGGGTCGAGCACGGGGAAGGCGATCTCCACGCGGTGCTCGGTGTTGCGCGTCATCATGTCTGCCGAGCTCAGGTAGATCATGTCCGAGTCCACGCCAAAGGCATAGACGCGCGCATGCTCCAAAAAACGTCCGACGATGGAGCGCACGTGCACGTTCTCGGTCTTGCCCGGAATACCGGGCTTGAGACACGAGATGCCGCGGATGATCATGTCCACGCGCACACCGGCACACGATGCCTCGGCGATCTTATCGATAACCTCGCGGTCGGTCAGCGAGTTGAGCTTAAAGAACACGCGGGCGGGCTCGCCGACAAGGGCGCGCTGAATCTCGCGGTCCAGGCCGCGCATGATGAGCGGTTTCAGTCCGACGGGCGCCACGCCCAGGAAGCGGTAGTCGCCGCGCAGGTTGCCCAGAGACAGGTTGCGGAAGAACAGGTTGGCGTCTTCGCCGATACCGGGATGGGCGGTCATGAGCATAAAGTCACTGTAGAGCTTGGCCGTCTTCTCGTTAAAGTTGCCGGTGCCCAACAGCGTGAGACGGGTGAGCGCCATGCCCTCGCGATAGGTGAGCTGGCAGATCTTGGAGTGGCACTTAAAGCCCTCGGAGCCGTAGATAACGGTGCAGCCGGCCTCTTCCAGACGCTCGGCCCACTCGATGTTGTTCTGCTCGTCAAAGCGTGCGCGGAGCTCCATGAGCACCGTGACCTCTTTGCCGTTTTCGGCAGCATCGATGAGCGACTCGCACAGGCGGCTCTGTTTGGCCACGCGGTAGAGCGTGATGCGCAGCGAGATGCACTCGGGGTCGTAGGCTGCTTCGTGCACCAGGTCCAGGAACGGATTCATGGCCTCGTAGGGATAAAAGAGCAGCTTGTCGCCCTGCAACACTTGCTCGCGGATGGAGCGGGACATATCGATGGTGGGGTTGGGCTGCGGCTTAAACGGCGTAAAGAGCAGCTCGTTGCGTAGATGCTCGGGAATCTTGCCCTCAATGCCAAAGACGTAGCTCAGGTCAAGGGGGATATCGCAGGTAAAGACCGAGCGGCGAGAAAGCTCGAGCGCCTTGCGGATGGTCTTGAGCGTTGGCTTTTCGAGGGAGCCCGATACGGCGAGCACCACCGGCTGCAGGCGCAAGCGCTTCTTGAGGATGCGCTTCATGTGCTGGCGGTAATCCTCTTCCTCCTCGACGCCCTCGCCGTCCGGGTCGATATCGGCATTACGGGTGACGCGGATCAGCGCGCGATCCAGCGGCTTATAGGAGCCAAAGCAGCTATCCAGGCAGGCGAGGATGACGTCCTCGAGCAAGATGTAGGAGTAGGTGCCGGTGGGCGAGGGGATCTCGACCACGCGGTTCATCGAGGCGGGAATCTCGATAAGGCCCAGCAGGCTCTCCTCGTCGGTGACGCCGTCCAGGCCACAAGCCAGATAGAGTGCGCCGTTGCGCAGGTTGGGGAAGGGGTGGCGCGGGTCAATGACCAACGGCGAGATGACCGGCGACACGTAGGCTTGGAAGTAGCGGGTTACGAAGGTGCGCTCCTCGGGCGTAAGCGAATCGATGCGGGCGCGGTGAACGCCCAGAGCGTCGAGCTTGCCCTCGATGCTCTTAAAGATGGACTCCCAACGGGTAAGGAGCCCGGGCAGCTCTTCCATGACGGCATCGACCTGTTCGGAGGCGGTCATATTGCTCTTGTTGTCGACAGGCTGTTTTTTGAGCTCCGCCAGATCGGAAAGGCCGCCCACGCGCACCATAAGGAATTCGTCGAGGTTGGACTCGAAAATCGACACGAACTTTAGACGCTCGAACAGCGGAACGGTTTCGTCGAAGGCTTCGTCAAGCACGCGGTTGTCAAAGCGCAGCCAGCTAAGTTCTCGGTTTTGCGTGTACGAGAAGTCGCGCGGCGGCTTGCGCAGCTTAGCGGCCTTTTGCTTCTTTTCGATTTTGCTCGGCATATGCATCTGTCCGTTCAGTCCCCGCAGGGGACGGTAGCCTAACTCTAATTCACTATTGTCTCAATTTAGCCGACCGCCGGCACGGACGTATCTCGTGAACGGTATCTTTACCTACTTCTTACGCTGACAAGTCATAGGACTGACGCCCTGCTCGTTCGCAAGCGATCCATATCCTCACTCAACTGGTGAGAATGTATGAATAAGAATGATAGCAAGCTGAATATAATCGAATGTAGGTCGAATCGAGGGCAAGCGTCATTTATATGCAGAAAACCGTTTTCACTATGCAATTTTGAATCATGGATAACTTTGAGTGTTCAAGCTTGATTTCCTAGAAAAATAACGTTTACCTAGGAAAATCTGCTTTACGAAACTGAAGTGCATCATGGGGAATCATATGCGATATACCGTTCATCGCACTTTGTTGACCGTTCGGGGGCGAGGTAGCATTACGAATGGAATTTGGATATAACTAGAGCTGTCAGCAAGCAGCGTCCCATATGGAGGGGCGCTGATACATTCGGCCAGTAAGGCCCGAAAGAAAGGTAGGAGGCCATGACGAAAGGTCTGCACGTGCCTTCCGAGA
>CAJMRN010000111.1 GCA_905215815.1 uncultured bacterium
CGGATATTCCGGATTGGGCGATTCCACTGTAGAAAAATCCCCATCCAACACCATTTGACTGGGTTCGCAGAGCAGTCTCTGCAACCCCGTCCGGCACAGGATTTCTGGTACCAGCTGGTATCCGCAGCCGTGGAGGGGCGTATACACGATTTTGACTTTCTCTTTATCAGCTTCCATCCCCGGCCAGACAGTGGACAGCTCCTCCACCGCTTTTAGATATGCCTCATCGCAGGACCGTCCCAGCAAACAAATCCGTCCCAGCTCAATCCCACGCTGAAGATCCATACGCTTTGGCCCAGCAAACACATCGATTTCTTCAAGCCGTGCGGAAACAGCCATCGCCGTCTCTGTCTGTAGCTGGGCCCCATCACACCAGTACGCTTTATATCCGTTGTATTCGGCGTATTTCTTTAATAAGGCAAGAGGTTCTTCCTCTCCTTCGGATAAGCCGATGATGTTTCCTTGATCATCCAGTATGAATACGGACGGAATATGCTCAAGTTCATATTGGTCATACACGGTATTATCTTAATTTTTGCTGATGGCTCAGGCAAGGCGGGGCTTACGTTCGAGGCGACCAACAATGCCCTGGCCCTACAGAGAATAAACGCCACGAACACGCACGCCGGCGGCTGGGAGAAGTCCGAGCTGCGCGGCCGCTTCAATTCCGGTGACCTCTGGTCGCTCCTACCCTCCGAGCGAACTCCAGTCCAAGGTGAAGTCCGTCACGAAGATGACCGACAACCTGGGCGGCGGCAAGGCAGGCACCCCCTCGGCCACGACTGACAAGGTCTTCCTGCTCTCGATGACTGAAGTCTACGGTGACCTCCAGTCTGACGGCGCCCAGTACGAGTACTACAAATCCAAGGGCGTGACAACGTCGAACTATTCCAGTGCTTCGTCGAGCAGCTATCACTGGACTCGCTCCGTGCATCCGAGCAACTTCGCGTCCTTCCGCTGTGTCCACAGCAACGGCAGCTATGACTACTACAGCGCGACGAACATCTACTGCGTGTTCCCTGCCTTCTGCTTTTAGCCTCATCTGCAACCAATGAAAAGCCCGTGCGATTCTGCGCGGGCTTTTCATTTGGCAACCAAACGAACGATTCTCGTCTTGAGGCATAGTTATCGGTTTGAGTAGAAATGGGGTCACACAGCGGCTCTCAGAGCGCCAGCCGAACTCTCCCGCCATTACCGCTGCGGCATCCTCGTATGGAGCCCATCCTGCTTGGCGTTTCGTTGCAACAGCCAACTTGTCCACCGATCAAGTGAACCACTGGAATAAATACAGCGACACGCTTGTTCGTTACAGTCGCTATATCTGTGTAAATCGCCGCGATAAATACAGTCTGTACTCGACTGTATACCAGCTACGCGTATGTAGATTCATATCGCGTTAATAAATCGGCCCAAGCGTGTGCAAAACGCGCAAGTAGCCGCAAAAGGCGATTATCGCGCAGGTAGATTTTTGGCACCCTGTTGCTTAATCGAAATTAAGCAATTGCTTAAAACAAAAAAGGTCAGGCACTAGTGCCTGACCTTCAAACTTCTGGTCGGGACGACTGGATTCGAACCAGCGACCCCTTGACCCCCAGTCAAGTGCGCTACCAAGCTGCGCCACGTCCCGAAGCTTTTGTTTGTTGCTCTGCTCTCGCTCGCAACAGGGAGTATATTAACCCGAAACTTTGCCCTTGTGCAAGAACTTTTTTAAATATTTTGAAGCAAGTCCAAAATTGTAGCTGCGAGCTGGGGTTTTGTTAGTACGGGAAGTTCTTGCGTACCCGCCGTGCTCACGATCCAGGCCTTGTTGGTATCGGTTCCAAAGCCCGAATCGGCGCGCGAGACATCGTTGGCGATAATGACATCGCAACCCTTGCGGCCGAGCTTTCGCTGCGCGTACTCCACGACGTTATCGGTCTCGGCCGCAAAGCCGATCACGCACCGCTCCCCCTTCTGGCGCGAGAGCTCAGCCAAAATATCGACCGTCTCGACCAGTTCGATGCGGTCCAGGCGCTCGTTGGCCTTTTTGAGTTTGTGGTCCGCAGGGGCGGCAGGCGTGTAGTCGGCGACGGCGGCCGCGCAAATGGCCGCATCGGCCGTCTGAAAGGCGCTCAGAGCCGCCTGTAGCATCTCTGCTGCGGTCTGCACGCGCACGCACTCCACGCCGCGGCCCACGTCGAGCGATGTCGGTCCCAGCACAAGCGTGACCGCAGCACCGCGGCGAGCGGCCTCCCCCGCCAGAGCGATGCCCATCTTGCCCGACGACCGGTTGCCAATAAAGCGCACCGGGTCGATTGGCTCGTGCGTGGGGCCGGCAGTGATCACGATGCGTTTGCCCGCCAGGTCTTGCGGGGCGGGGTTGAGCACCTCGCAGACGGCCTCGACGATGTCCTCGGGCTCGCTCATGCGTCCCGTGTCCACGTCACCGCAGGCAAGGTAGCCGCTGCCGGGCCCCACCACATGGACACCGCGCTCGCGCAGCGTGGCCATATTGGCCTGCGTCGCCGGCGCCTTCCACATACCGTTGTTCATGGCGGGTGCGACCACGATGGGTCGCGGTGTGGCAAGCAGCGTGGTGGAGATGAGGTCGTCGGCGATACCGTTTGCCATCTTGGCGATGATATTGGCCGTCGCGGGCGCCACGACCACCAGATCGGGCTCCTGCGCCAGCGAAATGTGGTGGATGGGGTCGGAGGGGTCGTCGAACAGGCCCACGGCGACCGGCTCGTTGGTGAGCGCACGGAAGGTGAGCGGGCCCACAAACTCCGTGGCATGCTCGCTCATAACGACCTTGACGCGCGCGCCGCGCTTTTGCAGCAGGCGCACGATATTGCACGACTTATAGGCGGCGATCCCGCCGGTAATGCCCAGCAGGATCGTTTTTCCCTCAAGTTGCATTGAATTGTTGGATGCCGCCGTCATCGTTAGGCTTCCTTGCTGGGGAGCACGAGCAGGCGGTGGCAGTACGGGCAGTGCGTAATCTCACTACCGTCGTGGTTGAGGTCGCTCATGGACGACGCCTGCAGCGCGGTGTGGCAGACCGTGGGGATGTTGCCCTTGATGGTCTCGACGGCCAGGCCGCGGAACTGCTTGAGCAGGCGCTCGTAATCGGTGAGCACGTCAGCCGGAAGCGTAGCGGCCAGTGCGGTGCGCTCCTTGGTGGCGGCATCAATCTGGGCCTGGAGGTCGGCTGCCTTGGCGCGGGCGGCCTTGGTATCGGCCTTCACACCCTCCTCGAACTTGGCGATGATGGCCTGCGCGCGAGCCTCGCGGTCGAGCGCTTCCTTGTGGGCGACGACGACGTCCTTGCGGGTGTGCTCGATCTTGTCCAGACGCTTGGCCAGGGTGGCGAGCTCATTCTCCAGGTCCTGCACCTCGCGGTAATCAGAGCCGTCAACGTGGCGCTTCTTGGCGGCCTCGATGGCGTTGTTGGTCTGGATCTCGGTGGTGTTGAGGTCGTCGAGCTCGATATCCAGATCCTTGCGCTGGGCGTAGAGCTTGGTCATCTCGGACTTGAGCTTCACATAGGTCTTACGCTTGGAAGCGAGCTCCTTGAGCTCCGGCATATTGGCAAGTTCGCTCTTGTTGCGGGCGAGTTCCAAATCGATCTGTTGCAGCTTGAGTAGCGTAGCGCCGGCGCTCATAAGTTCTCTCCTTTTGTCACAGTCCACCATTGGCAAGGGTTCAGTATTTTAATCGTATGACGGGGGTCGACCCCAGCGTCAACCGCAGAGTTCATCAAGATATCCACGAACGGCTCCTCGGAGCGGTCATGGCCGAGCAAGATCACCGGCAGTCCGCGCAACGCAAGGTCTTGCGCTACGTGGTAGCCCGCCTCGCCCGTCACGACAACGTCCGCGCCTGCGGCGATGGCAAGCTCTCCAAAGTCACCCAGGGAGCCGCCCAGAATGGCAACGGTCCGGCACGGGTAATCGGCCTCGCCCCATACGCGGGGGTCGCTGCCATAGGCCATGGCGGCGCGCGTGGCAAGGTCGCGCAGCGTGCACGGTTCGTTGAGCGTTGCTAACGCGCCCAGGCCGCAGGCCTCGGGCTCGTCAATGTGCTCCAGCGAGCTCATGGGCTCAGCGCCCAGCAACTCACTCAGGCAAACGCGAGCCTCATGCGAGCGGTCCAGATTGGTGTGGAGCGAGATGATACTCACCCCGCAGCGGGCAGCCTCGTAGAGCGCCGCACTGCACTGGGGACGCGTTGCGCTGGGCGGGCAAAATGCCTCGGGCGCCTTGATATAGACGGGATGATGCGTGAGCAACACGTTGGCACCGGCCTCCAAGGCGAGGTGCACGTTGTCCCTGGTGGCGTCGAGCGCACAGGCCACGCCACGGAACTCGTCGTCGGGGTCGCCTACGGATAAGCCTACGTGGTCCCAGGGTTCGGCGTCCGTCTTGGGATAGCGTGCAAGCAGGGCGCGCTCGAGCTCGGAGACGATCATGCGGCACCTACGATCGAGAGCAGCGTCTGGGCAAAGTCGTCCAGATCGCTCGGATTCACGCGGTCATCGAAGGAAATACGCAGTGCGCCCAGCGCCTGCTCGCGACCAATGCCCATGGCGCTGAGCACGTGACTCGGGTCCATGCTGCCGCTCGAGCACGCAGAGCCGGCCG
>CAJMRN010000112.1 GCA_905215815.1 uncultured bacterium
TGCGGCTCCCTCGGTCCCCGCAGTCGCGACGTCCGCTTCCACAAGCGATGGCACCCCCGCGGCCCCTTGGGAGTCCAATCCCGGCGCCGGCAGTCCCTTCGGCCACC
Organism: uncultured bacterium; assembly: GCA_905215815.1. Lineage (GTDB taxonomy): Bacteria > Actinomycetota > Coriobacteriia > Coriobacteriales > Coriobacteriaceae > Collinsella. The sequence goes on from CAJMRN010000112.1 coordinate 108, forward strand.
AGGGCGCAGCCCCGAGCATCCCGCAGACCGAGGACGAGGCCAAAGCCCTCATCCGCAGCGTCTTCGGCCAGGCCACCATCTTCAAGCCGGTGGAGTAACCGTGCGGGCGGGCATACTGCTCAAGAAGAGGACCCCTTGTCCGGGCGCATCTGTATTTCGGACATGTGTAGTGTGGTGCCGCGTATGTCGCATTTGAGCAGACAGGTGCGTGACGGTCGGCCTAGGATGCTGAGGTCGATACGATACGTCGCATGGCTGTCCGTGTACTCGACTTGCTCGGCGTTAATGGTTGCTCCGATTGCCAAATAAACGCCTAGCTCGGCATCGACAATCTTGAAGTCCTTTATCTTGACCTTGAACTCTTGATAGAGGGACGGGCTGTTGTAGTAGACGGTTCGGGTTCCGTCGGTGCACTCATCGGTCGTCTCCCATTTGACGACGGGCTGGTCCGAGCTGGCTATCAGCAGTTCTGCTCCAAAAGCTATGGCATGGGTGATGACAACCAGCAATGCCCAGCCGACAAAGAGATAGAGAACCACATATGCAACGGGGTGTTTTGAGCGGATGTTTTGGAGCGCGTTGGGGGCATTCATGGGGCACCTCCAAATTACTATCTATGGCAATCAAATTATACCCCGCTGCCATGCGCGTCACCGTGAGCAACGGATCGGCATGCAGGTCTTTAGCGGTGCACATGAAATGTCGGATTCCGGCTCTACAAGATTTAGCTTTCAATATTATGCAGATGCGAATTATTCAACTTTGCATAATCTTCGGGTGCGGCTTGCACTCCAGGACATGTATATCGACTGAGGTAGCGTGACTGCCCCGCTTGCTGGCCGCGCGCCGTGGTACGATTTTTGAGTTTGAAAGTCCCGCCGCGTCCCGGCTGCCCTTGCAGCTCGGCGTGCGGCCGCACGTAAAGGAGCCATCATGGCCGGTATGAACATGCAGCAGATGATGAAGCAGGCTCGTAAGATGCAGGAGCAGCTTGCCGCCGCGCAGGAGAACCTCAAGTCCCAGACCGTCGACGCCTCTGCCGGCGGCGGTATGGTCAAGGTGACCGTTAACGGCGAGATGGAGCTCGTCAATCTCACCATCGATCCCGATGCGCTCGATCCCGAGGACGTCGATATGCTGCAGGACATGATCATGGCTGCCGTCAACGAGGCCGTCCGCGGCGTCAACGAGCTCGCCAACAAGCAGATGGGCGCCATCACCGGCGGCCTCAACATCCCGGGCATGCCGTTCTAAGACACGCATATATATGAGTGCGAATCACAGTCTGCAAAAACTGCTCGATGAGCTGGGTCGTCTGCCGGGCATTGGTCCCAAGTCGGCCCAGCGCATCGCCTATTACCTGCTCGAGGCCGATGCCGAGGAGGCCCGCCGCCTGGCCGAGGCCATCCTGGAGGTCAAGCAGGAGGTCCACTTTTGCAGCCGTTGCTTTAACTACGCCACGGCCGACGAGTGCTCCATCTGCCAGGACCCGATGCGCGATACCACTCGCATTTGCGTGGTGGGCGAGCCGCGCGACGTCCAGGCAATCGAGCGCACGGGCAGCTACCATGGCCTGTACCATGTGCTGGGCGGCGTGATCAGCCCCATGGACAAGATCGGTCCCGAGCAGCTGCATATCCGCGAGCTGCTGGCGCGCCTGGGCCACGAGGACATCCACGAGGTCATTATCGCCACCAACCCCAACATTGAGGGCGAGACCACGGCGAGCTACCTTGCTCGCACCATTAAGCCATTGGGCGTTGAGGTATCGCGTCTTGCGAGCGGCCTTCCCGTGGGCGGCGACTTGGAGTATGCCGACGAGCTTACGCTTGGCCGCGCTATCGAGGCCCGCCGCGCGATCTAGGCGGCGTCAGCTCCGCGGCATGTCCCGTCGACCTGCCGCACGGGGCACTCATAATTGGGCGCACGTTCATGCATTTGTTGTTCAACAAACCTGCTTTTCATCCGCTTATCGCGTGGATGGGTCCGGTCGCACCTCGTATTTGCCCATTCGTTGCGCAACCTTTTGGGTTCGCTGATACACTCAAATGTGAATATGAAAGAATGCGCCGCTTTTAAGCGGCGTGTTTTTGTTGGAGGAGAACGCATGCGGCCCGGGGGTACTCAGACAAAGCATGGCGCCGCGGTGCGCATGCGACGCCGGCTGGGCCTGGCGCCTTGGGCGTATGTGCTGCTGTCTTGCTCGCTCGTGCTGGTCATAGCCGGTGTTTCGGCTTATGGCATGACGGTGCCGTCCATGGTGCAGGCGCATGCTGCGCGCGAGCTGCATATTGGGCGCAAGGCCAAAAGCGACTTGGGAACGACAACCGGATATGCGTGGGCGAGTGTGGTCGGGCGCACCGTGTTTGGCGTCGATCCCGCGGACGAGAGCGAGCAGGCATCCAACGAGATCACGCTGGCAAACGGCAAGACCATCGTGCTCACCAACACCAAGGTCATTACGAAGCTTTCCAATAACAGCGTGGCTTCTGTCGTTAACAAGGCGGAGCAGCAGAAAGAGCAGGATACGCAGCAGACGGGTAAGCCCGGCGGCTCGGACGGGTCCGGTTCTGGCACCGGTTCGTCGAGCTCGGGCGGCGGTTCCGGTTCGGGCTCCGCCTCTGGCGGTGGATCTTCGAGTGGTGGCTCGACGGACGGCGGCACCGGCGGGGACGCGGGCTCGGGTGGCCTCTCGGCTGCCGAGGAGGAGAGTATTCACAGTTGGCTCGTGACCAAATACAACATGCTCGATGGCTATGTCGCCCGCGCCAACAGCGTGGTTTCGACCTATAACGCTACGGGCGATACCGGACCGTGCGACACCCTGGCCAACGATATGTTTGTCATCCGTGCCGAGTTCGGTCGACAAAGGTTCTCGACCAAATCTAAGTGGTATCGGCAGTATGCCAATCTGTGGGGCTGCTATACCAACCTGTGTCAATGGGTTGGGCACTATGGCGACGACGACGTCGCGCTCAACAACTTCAACACCAATGTGGCGGCGATCGCCCTATGACGAACGACCTCGCTTCTACGGCAGCCCAGTCGCTCAACCGCGATCCCATGGTGGGCCTGCGCCTGGCGCGCGTCGACGGGTTTGAGCCGGCCGTCGCCCTGGGCACGGACGAGCTTCCTGCCTACCTGCGCCGGTTTACGATGCTGTTTGCCGATGACGCCACCATGCGCCGCGGCGGTATCGGCCGTGTGACGCGTGCCGTCAACGCGCAGAGCGAGGCCGTGGCGCTCAAGCAGCTCATCTTGCCAACGCGCGACGAATTTGATGACGATGTCGCCCACGAGGCGCTGGTCACCAAGTTCAAGGCGGCGTTTCGCGAGGAATATGAATGCCATCGTGCCCTTTCGGGCCTTAAGGGCTTTCCCCGCTTATACGGGTGGGGCGAGGTCGACGGCGTGCCCGTGATCGTCATGGAGTGGGTCGAGGGCGAGACGCTCGCTCGCCTGCGCCCGCGCCTTGCCGTGGACGACGACGGCCGCCTGTCACCGCTCGTGGCGGCGCGCCTGGGTCGCGACCTGTTCGATCTGCTCTGCCGCATGAGCTTGGTGGGCGAGGGTTTTGTCCACCGCGATATCTCGCCCGCTAATATCATGGTGCGCACGGCGCGTCTGCCGCTCGATCGACAGCTTGCCGAGGGTACCTTCGACCTGTGCTTGATCGATTTTGGCTCGTCGCTGGCGCTCGAGCCCGCCTCTGCGGTGGCCGGTACCGGCGGCAAGGCGTCGTTTACGGAGCGCTATGCCACGCTGCGCCGTGCGACGGTTGCCTACGCCCCGCCCGAGATGCTCACCGATGACATTCCCGACTTACGCACGCTCCGCATGTCGCCGGCAATCGATGTATATGCTGCAGCGAGCACGGTCTACGAGCTCATTGCCGGTGTCGCGCCGTACGAAGTAGCGCCGGGTGCATCGGGTACTTCGGGCTCGCGCAAAAAGACGCGCGATATCGCCAGCCCTTATCGCCTCAAGATGGATACGCTGCCCGACTATCCCGTCGGCGCCCACGCGCCCGGCTGCGACTTGACGCAACTGCTGCGACGCGAGCCCGATGTGGCACTTGCCGCGGCCGAACAGGCTCAGCAGCTGGGGCTCGATCCAAATTCCGAGGATCTGCGCGATGCGCTGGCGTTTGTCGACGCTCAGCTGTTCGATGTGGTGATGGCCTGCCTGTCCTGCCATCAGGAAGATCGTCCCGAGCCGGCTGCGGTGGAGGCGGCGCTCTCGGCATTTTGCGACCACTATGCGCAAAATGTCGCCCGCTCGCTTCGCGCCGAGCCGCTCATGCCGTGCCCGATGGAGGCATCGGGGCACACAGCCCGGCGTGCGGCGATGGTTGGTGCGACGGCGGCAAGCGGCGTGCTTTGGACTGTGGTCGTGGTATCAGCGGCGCTGTTGGCGTCGGGCGCCCATGTGACGCTCGTCGTGGGACCGCTTATGTGGTCCGGGAAGCTGCCGGCCATTATCGCCGCACTGGCGTGGGCGCTGCC
>CAJMRN010000113.1 GCA_905215815.1 uncultured bacterium
ACCGCCCTCAAACTCGGCGTCGAGCCACTCGTCGACGATCATCTTGGCGAGCTCGGAGCCCACGACGCGGGCGCCAAAGGCGAGCACGTTGGTGTTGTTGTGCATGCGGGAGAGCTTGGCGCTAAAGGGCTCGGAGCAAACGACAGCGCGCACGCCCTCGACCTTGTTGGCAGCGAGGCTAATGCCAACGCCAGTGCCGCAGATCAGGATGCCCAGGTCGACGTCGCCGTTAGCCACAGCCTTACCCACCTTGTAACCGGCGATGGGGTAGTCAAAGCTCTCGGAGGTGTCGGTGCCAAAGTTCACGACCTCGCAGCCGCGCTCCTTCAGGTGCTCGGAGATGATGTTCTTGAGCTCGACGGCGGCGTGGTCGTTACCGATACCGATCTTCATAGATGGTTCCTCTCTGTTCTGTGCGGCGCAAATGCTAAAGGTGTTTACCGCTTTCGACTGCATGATAGCGCGACTTTTGCGTAAACGCTCGGGCGTTTTTTGTTCAAATGCTTTAGCATGCAACAAGACCGGCTTCTCATGAATGAATGCCGCCAGTTTGCGCCTGAACGCCGTCTACCGGAACCTGGGTTGCGGTTTTTGATGCATTGTTATCAAATAAAAGAGCTAACTATTAATGAGAGCCCAGCCCGTTATATAAGTAGGAGATACCTATGCCTGCCGATTCTCTTCGCGATGCCGCGTTTTGCGATGTTTTGAACCGCGAGCTTGTCTGCGCACTCGGCTGCACCGAGCCCATTGCCGTTGCCTATGCAGCGGCGTTGGCGAGCCAGACGCTCGGTTGCGAACCCGATCATATGGACGTTGCCTGCTCGGGCAACATCATCAAGAACGTTAAGAGCGTGACCGTGCCCAACTCGGGCGGCATGCACGGTATTGAAGCGGCGGCCGTGCTGGGTGCCGTGGGCGGCGACGCCAAGAGCGCGCTCGAGGTGCTCGAGAGCGTTGACGATAAAGACCGTGCGCGCGTGGCCGAGCTCCTCGCTGACGCCGGCTACTGCGATGTGTCGCTTGTCGAGGGTGTGCCCAACCTCTACATCAAGGTGACTGCCACGGCCGGGGGCCATACCGCGGTCGTCGAGATTACCGACCACCACACCAATGTCACGTGCCATACGCTCGACGGTATTCCGGTATGCGGCAAGTCGGCGGGGGAGTGTGCCGCCTGCGCCGAGCGCGTGGTGGCCGAGCGTGCGGCGGATAACGCCGATACGCCCATGTCGATTGAGTCAATCATCGACTTTATCGAGGACGGCGACATTGAGGGCGCCCGCGCTGCCGTTGAGCGTCAGATTGAGCTGAACGGCGCGATCAGCGCCGAGGGCCTCGCGCACGCTTGGGGTGCCGAAGTGGGCCGTACGCTGCTGGGTGCTCGTGCCGATGACGTCGCCTGCCGTGCCCGTGCCCGTGCAGCCGCCGGGTCCGACGCCCGCATGAACGGTTGCGCGCTGCCGGTCGCCATTGTGTGCGGTTCGGGCAACCAGGGCATTACCTGTGCATTGCCCGTTATGGAGTATGCCGAGTATCTGCGCTGCGACCACGATCGCCTGGTGCGCGCCGTGATGCTGTCCGATCTTATCGCTGTGCATATCAAGAGCTATATTGGTGCGCTCTCGGCGTTTTGCGGTGCTATTTGTGCCGCGTGCGGCGCCGGCGCTGCGATTACCTGGCTGTGCGGTGGTACGCGCGAGCAGATTGGCGCGACGGTCTCGAACACGCTCGGCAACGTTGGCGGCATCGTGTGCGATGGCGCCAAGGCGAGCTGCGCCGCCAAGATTTCCGCTGCCGTCGATGCGGCGATTTTGGGCCACGATATGGCCATGCAGGGCCGTGGCTTCCGTGCCGGCGAGGGCCTGATCCAGGATACCGTCGAGCAGACAATCGCCAGCATGGGCTACGTGGGCCGTGTGGGCATGAAAGATACCGACGTCGAGATCCTCAACATCATGATCGGCAAGACTCGAGTCTGCTAGTTACGCGGTTTTACCAAACCGCGTAACCAGTCGACGCTGCAAACGCCCCTAAGCGAGCAATCTGCCTTTCAATCGTCGGGCATGGCCAGAAGGCCTATGCCCTCCTCTTTCAAGGCACATTGCTCGCTTAGGGGCGTTTTCGCTGACTTATGCTCAACCTGCGGCGTTATTTTGTTTGGAGCGAGGGGTCCTAAGACAGTTCGTTGGCTACTTGGTGCTCGTAGAAGGCCTCGATTACGGCGTTAAAGTCGCGGGCGAAGTCTTCCATGGTTCCGTGCCAGGTGGCTCGGCTGGGTTTTCCCTGGCCAACATAGGCAGTTTGAATGCCGCAGGCGGGACTGGGGAAGTCGCGTTTGGGATCGTTGCCCACCATAAGGACCTCGTGCGGCTCGAGCCCCATCACCTGAAGCTGCTCTAGATAGTAGGTGGCATCGGGCTTGCAGCGGGTGGCGTTTCCCATGTGCGTGACGAGCTCAAAGGGAGCGTCGGCCAGGTCGCCCCAACCCATGCGGCACTCGATGGCCCCCTGGGGAAAGCTGGGGTTGGTAAAGAGCGCGCAACGCAGCCCTGCGTCCTGTACGGCCTGGAGCGCGGCGTGTGCGCCCGGCATGGCGTGGGCGTTAATGACATCGTCGTTCTTGTATGGAAGAACTTCGCGGTCGTAGAAGGTAAACGCCTCGTAGATGAGGGGATCGGAGAGGCAGATGCCGCATCGGCGCTCGACCTCGGCGCGGTAAAACTCAAGATTGGTGCGATTGTCCGCGCCGCTTCGGCGATTGGCGTTGAGGTCGACCAAGATGGTGCCGAGGCGCGCCATCGTGCCGCCGCGGCTGCGGCGACCGATATCCGCGAGCATCGACGAGACATCCTTAAAATAGCGAAGGATGAACGCGTTGAGGTTGATGCTAAGAAGCGTCTCGTCCATATCGAAAACGACTGCTTTGAGCACGCGGGCACCTTTCTCGAAAAATCGCTCCAGAATCGTTGGCTCCGGATACTTTACCCCAAAGCTGTATGCCTAACTGTCTATCGTCAACTTATGGAGACGGTCGTCCACAAGATTGCGAAAAAGTCTCCATACGAGTAAAAAAACGCAGTTCACGCTTGAAATCGAAATGATTTCCCCGTAACCTATACGAACGTGATTGCATAAGCGTCACATTAGTATCTGTCGGCTCCCGAGTGTTCCTAAACGTTGTGTGCTTGTCGCACCCTTCTGTAGGTCCTAGCAATCGGGGCCCCGTAGTTCGAAAGGGGTCCACCTTTGAGTGAGATTCAGAACTCGTCCATTTTCTCTCTTGACGATGTCAACGAGGAGGAGATGAACAACCTCATCGACGGTACGATTACCGACTTTGATGAGGGCGATCTCGTTAACGGCACTGTCGTTAAGATCGAGCATGACGAGGTGCTCGTTGACATCGGATTCAAGTCCGAGGGCGTTATCCCGGTCCGCGAGCTGTCCATCCGCAAGGACGCTAACCCTGCAGACATCGTTGCACTCGGTGATCCCATCGAGGCTCTGGTTCTCCAGAAGGAGGACAAGGACGGTCGTCTGGTCCTGTCCAAGAAGCGTGCCGAGTACGAGCGTGCTTGGAACCGCATCGAGGAGAAGTTCAACTCCGGCGAGAACGTCGAGGGCGAGGTTATCGAGGTTGTCAAGGGCGGCCTGATCCTCGACATCGGCCTGCGTGGCTTCCTGCCCGCTTCCCTCGTCGACCTCCGTCGTGTCAAGGACCTCACCTCCTACATGGGCACCCGCATCGAGGCTCGCGTCATCGAGATGGACCGCAACCGCAACAATGTCGTCCTCTCCCGTCGCGTCGTGCTCGAGGAGTCCCGTAAGGCCGAGCGCTCCGAGATCCTGTCCAAGCTCAAGTCTGGCATGCGTCTCCAGGGCACCGTTTCCTCCATCGTCGACTTCGGCGCCTTCGTCGACCTCGGCGGTATCGACGGCCTCATCCACATCTCCGAGCTCTCCTGGAACCACGTCAACCATCCTTCCGAGGTTGTCAAGGTCGGCCAGGAGGTCGAGGTCGAGGTTCTCGACGTCGATCTCAACCGCGAGCGCATCTCCCTGGGTCTCAAGCAGACCACCGAGGATCCGTGGCGCGCACTGGTCAAGAAGTACCCCGTCGGCGCTATCGTCGAAGGCACTGTGACCAAGCTTGTCCCGTTCGGCGCTTTCGTCGACCTGGGCGAGGGCATCGAGGGTCTGGTGCACATCTCCGAGATGGCCAACAAGCACGTCGATCAGCCTTCTCAGGTCACCCACGTGGGCGACAAGGTTCAGGTCAAGGTCATGGAGATCGACCTCGACCGTCGTCGCATCTCCCTGTCCATGAAGTCTGCTGCTGAGACTCTGGGCGTCGAGATCGAGGTTACCCCGCTGCCTTCCGAGAAGAAGGACGAGGAGACCGACGCCGAGTAAATCGGTTTGACGATCACTTGTTTTAAGGGATCCGTCCGCAATGGACGGGTCCCTTTTTGCATTTGGCGCCGAGATGCGCGATGCTGCCCGGGCTATTCACAGGCTATTGGGGGCTTATAGGACAAAATGTGTGTCTACTTTAGGGG
>CAJMRN010000114.1 GCA_905215815.1 uncultured bacterium
AGATTGTCCAAATGCGGCCCGCGCAGCGTCGAGCAGTTACGCGGTTCGTAGAACCGCGTAACTTACAAAATGAGCATGGCGTCGCCAAAGCTGAAGAAGCGGTAGCGCTCCTCGATGGCGGCGGCGTAGGCATCCATGATCTGGTCGCGGGAGGCAAGCGCGCTTACGAGCATCATGAGCGTGGAGCGCGGCACGTGGAAGTTTGTGATCAGCGCATCGACCACGTGATAGGTCGAGCCAGGCATGAGGTAGAGCTGCGTCGTCGCGTTCTCGCGCACCACGATGTCACCGCGGCCGAGCGTGTCGGCGCCGTCCTCACGGCCCTCAAAATAGCGCGCCGTCACAGCCGGATCGGGCACCGGCGCGTCCGCGTCAAACGCGCTCTCGAGCGAGCGCACCGCCGTGGTACCGACGGCGATCACGCGATGCCCCTCGGCCTTAGCCTTATGCACGGCGTCGACCACCTCCTGCGATACGTGGTAGCGCTCGGTGTGCATGACGTGCTGCGTAGGGTCGTCCTCCTCCACCAGACGGAAGGTATCGATACCGACCTCGAGCTCGACAGCGGCAAACTTCGCGCCCTTGGCCTCGATAGCCGCCATGAGCTCGGGCGTGAAGTGCAGGCCCGCCGTGGGAGCAGCGGCCGAATGCTCCTCCTTCATGGCGTAGACGGTCTGGTACTTCTCGGGATCGCCTTCGTAATCGGTAATGTAGGGCGGCAGCGGCACGTGACCGGCGGCGTGGATGGCCTCGTCGAGCGTGCGCGGCTCGCCGGCAGCATTGCAACCGGCCGGCTCAAAGCGCACCAGGCGGCCGCCACGGCTATCGGTGACAAAGTCGATGACCTCGGCCGTCAGCACCACGGCCGCGCCCTCGGGCGCATGGGCGCCACCGGCGCGATACTCAATCTGAGCACCGGGCTTCAGACGCTTGCCCGGCTTGACCAGACACTCCCAAACGTGACCCAGCGGGTCAACATCCTCGCGGCGCTTGAGCAGCAGCGTCTCGACCACGCCACCCGAGCCGGCTTTGCGACCGATCAGGCGGGCCGGCATCACGCGCGTCTTGTTGATGACGAGCACATCGCCCGGCTCGATATAGTCGATGATGTCACGGAAGATGCGGTGCTCGACGGTACCGCCGTGCTCCAGCGGCGTTCCCGCCTGGGAGCCCTTGCGATCCACCACCAGCAGGCGGCAGGAGTCGCGCGGCTCGGCAGGAGCCTGGGCGATCAGTTCCTCAGGAAGGTTGTAGTCAAAATCATCGGTACGCATAGACACGTCGGATACTCCTTATATAGCTAAAGTCCGCTCTACATCCTAGCAGGCTGACGTCCCAAATGAACTACTTTTTGGCGGCTTTGCGCTCGTCGCGGATACGGGCGCGGTCCATGGCCGCCTCGACAGCCGAGAAGCGGCAACCACAGTAGTTCTGCCGATACATGCCAAGCTCGCGCGAGCGACGCGTGGCCTCGGGATAATACGGACGAAAATCGCGAATCACCGGAGTGAGACCGCGGGCGGCGGCCAGACGCTCCAACACATCATTACAGGTATCAAACAGCTGATACGGCGAGACGGCGAGCGTCGTACCCACATATTCGAACCCGCGCTCCCGGGCCACGCGGCACGCCTCGGCCAGGCGTAGGGCATAGCACGCGCGACAGCGACGGGGTCGATCGGCGCCCAGCGGGGCCACGCCGGCCTCCCAGCGCTCGCGGTCCTCCCCCGCCTCGATGAGCTCGATGTCGCCATCGGCACACCACCGGCGCAGCTCGTCCAAGCGGCGCTGCCATTCTTCGCGCGGCTGAATATTGGGGTTGGTCCAGCAAATCGTGGGCTCAAACCCTTCCTCACGCAGCAGGCGAACCGGCTCCAGTGAGCACGGCGCACAGCAGGCGTGCAACAACAACGGCTTCATCAACATCCCCTCCCCCACAATAAGTAGTCTTTTTGGGACGGGGCTATTTTGACTACTTTTGACGTAAAGCAGTCAAAAATACCCATCTCCAAAAAGTAGTCAAAATAGCCCCGTCCCAAAAAGACTACTGACCAAAAAAGCGCACGCCAAAGGACGTGTCCTCGCAGGCGGCAATGCGGCGGTCGCGCAAAATGGTCCGCACGTAATACCAGTCGCCCACACAGCCCGACAAGTGCAAACCAGCCGCCAGGTAGCACAGCAGCGGATAGCCCGAGAACGCAAGCCCCAGGGCAAACGTTGTCGTCACAACAACCGTCGGCGCTAGGCAAATGACCATGTACCGCCGGCGCGAATACACCACGCCCTCGGCGCAGGCGTAAATCATGCAGGTTTCGAGATTTGCCCCAAAGGTCACCCGAGCACCGGCGGGCGCAAACAGCTTAAAGAACACCGCATGCACCAGCTCGTGCACGGCAAATGACGCCGCCGAAACCGCAGTCAAACCGACTATCCAGCCCAAAACGGCCGTCCAACCGCCCGCGTCAGCCGCATCCAAGTCCGCGGGCCCACCCAGCAGCATAAACACCGGCACCAGGCACACGGCAAATGCGCCGAGCACGACCATCCCCCACACAAAGCAGGCGTGCAGAAAATCTTCGTCCTCAAACGCATGTATGTTGGAAATCTCATTCATAGCATCTTAGGATAGCGCCCCTGCCACGTACCCGTCCGCATGTGCGATAATGTCAAACGATATGCACGAATTGACCACCGCGTCGCCAGGCCTTGCGCCCGGCCGCGCCCTTACTATATGCGAAGGAGTCCCATGGCATCCAAATACTCCATGAACGACCGTCCCAGCTGGCCTCGCCGCGCCATCGTTACCGCCGGCGAGCCCTACGGCAACAAGGGCCTTCACTTTGGCCACGTCGGCGGCGTCTTTGTCCCGGCCGACTTCTTCGCCCGCTTCCTGCGCGACCGCCTGGGCCGCGAGAATGTCATCTTCACCTCGGGAACCGACTGCTACGGATCGCCCATCATGGAGAGCTACCGCAAGCTCAAGGAGAACGAGGGCTACGACAAGTCCATTAGCGAGTACGTCGAGTCCAACCACTCCCGCCAGGCCGCGACCCTCAACAACTACAACATCAGCTGCGACATCTACGGCGGCTCGGGCCTTGAGCCGGCTGCGCAGATTCACAACAAGGTAACCGCCGAGATTATCGAGCGCCTGCACGAGCAGGGCACCATCTCCAAGCGCTCCACGCTGCAGTTCTACGATGCCAAGGCCGGCACGTTCCTCAACGGCCGTCAGGTGATCGGCCGCTGCCCCATCCAGGGCTGCAAGTCCGAGAAGGCCTATGCCGACGAGTGCGACCTGGGTCACCAGTTTGAGCCCGAGGAGCTCATCGCGCCTAAGAGCCAGCTCACCGGCGAGGTGCCCGAGCTGCGCCCGGTCGACAACCTCTACTTCGACCTGCCGGCCTACCTCGACTTTATGAAGACCTATACCGCCAAGCTCGCCCAGAACCCGCAGGTTCGTTCCGTGGTCTCCAAGACCATGGAGGAGTGGCTGCTGCCGGCTCAGCTCTACATCCAGAACAAGTTCCGCGAGGCCTTCGATGCCGTCGAAGATCAGCTTCCCGAGCACACCGTCCTGGAGCCCGAGGGCAACAAGAGCAGCTTTACCGTCACCTTCCCCAGCTGGAAGGAGCGCGACGATGCCCACGCGGTGCTCGCCAACGGCGGCGTGCGTTTCCGCAGCGGCAAGGCGCTCGTGCCCTTCCGCATCACCGGCAACATCGACTGGGGCGTTCCGGTGCCCGAGGTCGATGGCGTCTCCGACGTCACCTGCTGGTGCTGGCCTGAGAGTCTGTGGGCGCCCATCAGCTACACCCGCACCGTGCTTGCACGCGACGCCCGAGCCGCCGGCGTGACCGAGGGTGTCGCCGCCCAGGATGCCGCCCTCATGGGCGAGCCCGCCGCCGACTCCACGCAGGTCCCCGCACCCACCTACCAGCACAGCTCGCTCGACTGGCGCGACTGGTGGTGCTCTGACGACGCTCAGATCTACCAGTTCATCGGCCAAGACAACATCTACTTCTACTGCATCGCGCAGACCGCCATGTGGGAGGCCCTGGGTTGGGACCTTACGCAGAGCACCGTCAGCGCCTGTTATCACCTGCTCTACATGGGCAAAAAGGCCAGCTCGTCCTCGCAGACGCCTCCCCCGCCGGCAGACGACCTGCTCAACCACTACACCTGCGAGCAGATGCGCGCGCATTGGCTGTCGCTCGGTCTGTCCGAGAAGCCGGTGAGCTTTAGCCCCAAGGCATATGACACGCGCGTGACCGGCAAGGACAAGGACGGCAACGAGGTACACGCCTGCGACGACAAGCGCGTCATCGACCCCGCCCTTAAGGAGAGCGCACTGCTGACCGGCGTCTTCAACCGCCTGGCCCGCAG
>CAJMRN010000115.1 GCA_905215815.1 uncultured bacterium
GTGTTCCTCACCTCGTCGCCCGAGTTCGCGCTGGAATCTTACGAGGTCCGCGCCTTCGACTATCTGCTCAAGCCCGTGACTTACGAACGCCTGGCGCAGCTACTCGACGAGCTTTCGAGCATGCGCCCGGCGGCAACCGACGAGCTCGTGATCAAAACGTCCTTTGGCTACCACGCCCTGCGCTTATCCAATATCGAATATGCCGAGGCGCGCAACAAGCACGTGGTCTTCCACCTGCGCGATGGCCGCGATATCGAGGCACTCGAGTCGTTCCGCAGCGTTGAGGACCGTTTGGCACAAAATGCCACCTTCTTTAAATGCCACCGTAGTTACCAGGTCAACTTGCGCAACATCGACCACTTCGATCGCACGGACATCGTCATGCGCTCGGGCACGTGCATCCCGCTTTCGCGCAGCTGCAAGCAGGGATTCCAAGACGCCTACTTTGCGATGCGCTTCGAGGGCGGGAGGCGCTAATGCCCGCAACGGTCGAAATGGTCCTTTGGGCAATCCACCACGCCACGACGTTGCTCTTTGGCGTCTTTGCCTCGGCGGCGCTGTGCGGTGTCGAAATCAACCGACGCCACGCGCTTGAGCTGCTGGGGGTCGGCGTCGTGACCGGCGCCGCCTTCTCGATCGCCAATGTCGCTGGCGGAGAGCTTTTTGCCCGCCAGGCTTATCCGCTTGTCGTGCACCTGCCGCTTATCGTCTACCTGTGCGCGCGCTACCGCCTGAGTCCACTGCTTGCCGCGCTCGGCATTACGAGCGCCTATCTGAGCTGCCAGTTCAGCAACTGGATGGGCATCGCCGCGCTCGCCGCCACCGACTCGCAAATCGCGTACTACGTGGCACGCATTATCACCACGGCCGTCGTCTTTGCGATCCTGCTGCATTGGGCCAGCGACATCGGTCCGCGCCTGGCGATTAAAAGCACCACCGAGCTGAGCATCCTTTTAATCCTGCCGCTCGTCTATTACGTCTTTGACTATGCCACCAACGTCTACACCACGCTGTTCCACTCGGGCTCGGTGGTGACGGTTGAGTTTTTGGCGTTTGCGCTTTGCGCGTTCTACCTTATGTTTCTTGCTGTGTATCTACGTGAATACGAGGCAAAGGAAATTGCCGAGCGCGAGCGCTGGATGCTCGCGACCCGCGACAGCGCAGCCATCAAGGAGCTCGAGGCTTGGCGCCAATCTGGACGCGAGCTTTCGGTCCTCCGCCATGACATGCGGCACTTCCTGCGCGGCCTTGCGGCTTTGATCGAGGAGGGCCACATCGTCGAGGCGCTCGAGCGCATCGACGAGCTCTGTGAGACGAACGACCGCACCGCCGTGCGCCGCTACTGCGCCAACGACACGGTCAATATCGCGCTTTCGTCATTTAGCCCCGATATCAACCGAAACGGCATCACCGCCGATTTGCGCGCTGCCGTGCCCGAGAGCGTCCATGTAGCCGACGTCGATCTGTTTAGCGTGCTCTCAAACGCCCTGGACAACGCCATCGTCGCCGCGAGCGCCGCTCCCCAGGGCAAGCGATTTGTCAATCTGGATCTGCGTTGCGAGGACGGTCAACTGCTCCTTTTGGTCTCCAACACGTTTGGGCGCCCGCCGCGCATGGTCGACGGCGTGCCCGTGGCCGGGCACACCGGACACGGCTTTGGAACCAAAAGCATTAAGCTTGCCGTCGAGCGCATGAACGGCAACTGCCAGTTCCGCATCAACGGCGACCGGTTTGAGCTGCGCGCCGTGATGTAAGGCGCGACAAGCCGGCGCTGGTCTCGACCCGCCAGGGCCGCCTTGCCGGCGCCAGTCCGCTACAGCGGCGCGGCTGCCGGGGTCAGCTGCTTGATGTATGCCCACATGCGCTGCTTGGCGGCTTTGTCAGTGAGCGCCGCCTCAAAACCGTCGAGCGCAAGCACACGACGACCCTGCACATGGGCGACCAAGCCGGGCTTGAGCATAGCGGTATCAAAGTCGTCGATTGCCACGAGCATGTCTGCATAGGTCTCGCGCATGGTATCGGCCGCGCGATCGTCCAGCAGCAGAACCGCCTCGGGGTCCAAGGCCTCGAGCGCCTCGCGGAACAGCTCGCACGGCAGGCCCTCGCCTGTCGCAACCGCTCCGTCGCCCGCGCCGGCGACGCTCGCTAACACGCAAAAATCCTCTGGCGCGTAGCCAATGGCGCCGAGCGCCTTGCGCAGCGCGGCACCGTCCGGACCGGCAGCCAGCTCGCCGCCCGCACGCTCTGCATCGTCTAAATCACCTTTTACCAGCACAATCGGCGAGCACGCGTTGCCCGCGATACGCACGCCGCGACCCGCGAGCGATGCGAGCTCCTGCTCGGTCGCCTGGGCGATGGCTTCTTTTTTCTGGCTTTGTGACGTGGACATGCGCTCTCCAATCGTTTGCGTGCCCACCATTATATAAAAGAGCCGACCGCGAGTGGTTGCATTGCGGGCCGTTGGGTATAAGCACGGTCGTACTGAGTTTTACGCGGCCGAGCCGCGTCGCACTATGGAGGTCACCATGGCTGACATTAAGCAGATTACCCCCGAGAACTTCGATTCCGTCGTTAACGGCAGCCTTCCCGTACTGGTTGATTTTTGGGCACCGTGGTGCGGTCCCTGTCGTTCGCTCTCGCCCATCGTTGACGAAGTGGCCGACGAGCTGGCTGGCAAACTTGCCGTCGCCAAATGCAACGTCGACGACAATCAGGACCTGGCCATGAAGTTTGGCGTCATGAGCATCCCCACGCTGGTTGTCTTTAAGAACGGCGAGGAAATTGACCGCTCCGTTGGCGCGCTGCCCAAGGCCAGGCTGCAGGCGCTGCTTGAGAAGCATCTGTAATACGCCGGTCATGCGCTGCCGTCCATGAGCGGTTTTGCGCCGCTCACCGGAGAGCCGGGCGCTGCGCCCGCGACCACGGATAGTATGGTAGTCACAAACAGCCCCCAGTGAACGGGTGCGGGTCAGACAGACTCGCACCCGTTTTCTTATGCGGCGATGCGCAAAGCGGGCGTAGTAGAATCTGAACCACTGATTAGACCCGTACAAAAGGAGACTTTCCATGCATGACGTCGGAATGAACATGAGTCAGCTTGCCATGAGCGTCAAGCAGGTCGACGACACGATCGAGCTCGCCCACGAGTGGAGCCATCAGCTGCTGCATGCGACCGAGAACTTTGATATGGAGCGCATTGGTGCCAAACTCGAGGCCGCCATGGCGGCGCTCCACGAGGCGCACGACGCACTCGAGGGCTACGAGGAGGCCATCGAGGCCGACCATAACTCCGTTGGCTCCGTAAAGCTGGTGTAGCGTGACCGAGCACGAGCACACCTGCGATCACGGACACGAGCATTCGCACGGGCCGACTGGCGACGCGGACTGCCGTTGCAGCGGCTCCGCCTCCGAGCTGGTCCGCTTTTCGGTCACCGCGCCCGACGACCTGCTGCGCCGCTTTGACGAGCAGATCGCGCGCCGCGGTGACGTGGCCAACCGTTCCGAGGCCGTACGCGATCTGATTCGCGCCTCGATCGCCAAGGAGCAGATGCGCACGCCCGACGAGCAGGTCATCGGTTCGCTCACTATGATCTATGACCACCATACCGGCGATCTGACGCGCCGTCTGGACGAGGTGCAGCACGACTACACCGACGAGATTGTCTCGACCATGCACGTGCATCTGGACCACCACAACTGCCTGGAGATTCTGGCGCTCAAGGGTCGCGGCAAACGCGTCTACGAGCTGGCGGACCGGTTGCTGGGACTGCGCGGCGTTAAGCACGGCGAGCTCACCTGCGCCGCCACCAAGCAAAGCCTAGGGCTCTAACAGCACACACTTCAATGAAGGAGGGTCGCATGCGGCATGTGCATATTCATGTGACGGGCATTGTACAGGGCGTTGGCATGCGGCCATTTGTGTATCGCGAGGCTATGGCGCATGGCATTTGCGGCTGGGTGCTCAACGCGGGCGATGGCGTGCACATCGAGGCGCATGCTTCGGTCGAGGCACTCGACGGCTTTGTCGCCGCGCTGTCGGAGCACGCGCCTGCCGCGGCCCGCGTTGAGCATGTCGCTGTCGCAGACCTGGAGCCCGACGCTTGGGATGCCGACGATGAGCAGGGCTTTCGCATTGTGGCGTCGCAGGATCAAACTGCCCACACGA
>CAJMRN010000116.1 GCA_905215815.1 uncultured bacterium
TAGCGGCCGCGGATGTAGGGAATCATGCAGAAGCTGCAGAAGCGGTTGCAGCCATCGGAAATCTTGACGTAGGCGACAGCACCCTCGACGGTACGTTTGACCTGCGGGATATAGGCTGCAATCTCACGCTCGACACCCAGCACGCCATCGATGACCGCCACGATGCCGTCCTCCTCGTCGGCCTTCACAAAGGCAGCGACCTCGGGCAGCTCGTCAGGCAGGTCATCGCCATAGCGCGACGGCACGCAGCCGCACATGACGATGGGGCAAGAACGAACGCCGTCCTGAACCTCGTTGGCGAGCTCGAGCGTGGTCTCGATGCTCTCGGACGTCGCCGACGCAAGAAACGAGCACGTGTTGACGATAGCGATATCGGCATCCTGCGGATCGAATGCCTCCTCATAGCCCGCGGCGGTCAGCAGCGAACGCATGCGGTCGGTATCGACCTCGTTCTTAGCGCAGCCAAGCGTGATGTAGAGTACGGAACCCAACGGAGTATCCATGTTGGAGAACGGTCCTTTCGAGTAAATTAGCGGTAGTTGGTAAACTGCAGCGGCTGACCGTAGTCCCGGTCGCGCAGGAACTGGATCACCGTCTGAAGCGCGTCCTTAGAGGCCGAGGTAACGCGCAGCTTATCGGCCTCGATGGTCACCTTGACCTTGAGCTTTTGATCCTTGATGTCCTTATTAATCTTCTTGGCGGTCGCTTGGTCGATGCCTTCGACGATATGGCCGAGCACGCGCACGGTACCGCCCGAAGCCGCCTGCGGCGCGTCCCAGGAGACAGCCTTGAGGTCGATGCCGCGCTTGATGAGCTTAGAGCTCAGCACGTCGATGATCTGCTTGGAGACGAAATCGGCCGGTGCATTGATTGTA
The DNA here is from genome assembly GCA_905215815.1 of uncultured bacterium. Lineage (GTDB taxonomy): Bacteria > Actinomycetota > Coriobacteriia > Coriobacteriales > Coriobacteriaceae > Collinsella. The sequence goes on from CAJMRN010000116.1 coordinate 876, forward strand.
AAGAGCTTGTCGCCCTTCGAAAGCTCGATGGTGGCGCCAGAGTCCTTGAGGTCATAGCGCTGAGAGATCTCGCGAGTGGTCTGCTGGAAAGCGTTATCGACCTCCTGCATATTGACCTCGGACACAACGTCGAAGCTGGAATCTTTAGCCATGGTTCTTCCTTTCGGTACGGGGAGCCTTAATAGCTGTCGTACGAATTGTCATCTGAATCGTTTGCTGCCTGGCCGTCGGATGCCGTGTCGGTGCCGTCGGCAGACTGAGCATCGGCGCCGTCGGCAGACTGGGCGTCGGTGCCGTCGGCAGTATCGGTGCCGTCGGTACTCTCGCCGTCCTCGGAGTCTGTGGACTCCTTCTTGGGAACGGTAATGGTCACGCGCGCCACGCCCGATGTCTTGGTGTCATAGCGAACCTTTTCACCGTTCTTGGTAACCGTGACATCGGAGGGCTTGGACGTGGTGATCTCGATCGAGGACTCGGGCGCGTACTCCTGCTCAAAGGGACCGGTCGCCTGGGCGCCGTAGACCGATTTACCGTCGACCTTGACCTCAATCCAGGCGGTCTTGCCCTTGGCAACGGAAACCTTGACCTTGATGACCTCGTCCTCTTCCTTTTTCGCCGTCGCCTTGGCGGCATCGGAATCGGCAGAATCCGTCGCCTCGTCGGTGCCTTCATCCTCGTCAACGGATTCGGTCTTCTTGGAAGACTTCTTGGTCGTCGTCTTGGCGGCCGCGGGCGTCTCGGGCGTCGACTCGGGTGCAGAAGAGCCGCAGCCACGCAGGAGGACCGCGATGAGCAAAATCAGCAAAAGTGCCACGGCACCGATGCCGGCGTAGATGATGCGCGGATCGAGACCGTTGTTCTGGGGGGCGCGTCCACCGCTGCGTGCGCGATTGGAGCCGCCACGACCATTCCCCTGCGGCGTGCAGGCGCGACCGCTATCGGGACGACCACGATAGCCGCCTTGTCGCTGCGAGCCACGCTGGCCCGAACGCGGCGCAAGCTCGCCACGGTTCTGATAGTCACGCTGGCCAGAGCGAAGCGACGAAGAGCGCTGCCCGTAAGGCTGCGATTGCGAACGCAGACGCGGCGTCACCTGCGTGGTATCGGCGTCGGCGTAACCACCGCGGGAACGCCCGGAAGAAACTCCGCGATAACCACGACCGGAATAGCCTCCGTCACCGTAACCGGCGCGAGGATCGCGACTCAACCCGCGAGCGGCGGGAAGCGCACGGTCATCCGGCATGGGCGTACTGCGAAAGCGATCTCGCTGAGAACGAATCTCCTCGCTGGAGCCCGTCTCGGTGATATAGCCCGCTTGCGGAGGACGCTGGCCGTACCGCGTCGAGCGACCACCCTGAACCATCAGAAAGCGTCCGTTATCGACCGACGAACGCGAGTTAACGTAGCCGGCAGCATCCTGAAAACGACCGCCCTGCTGCGAGGTCTCGCGTTCATATGCCATGAGGTCATCAAAATAAGCATTGACGACCTCGCGCGGATTGAGGCCCAAAAAGCGAGCGTAACTCGAAATCATGCCCTGCGCATAGCCGCGCGGGGGCATCGATGCAAAGTTACCGGTCTCGAAAAACTCGATGATCTGCGGCCTGATTTTGATGGTGTTGGCGACCTGCTGGATGGAAAGGCCCATCCGGCGACGCTGCTCGAGCAGCATGTCACCAAAGCGTGCAGCCATCAGAATCCTCCAAACTCACGATCTTCACGTGCCATCTCGGCGTCGACAGACTCCAGCGCGGCGAGCCCCTCCTCGTCCAGCAGGACCTCGCGCGGCTTGGAACCGTCGGGCGGGCCGACGACACCCTTTTCTTCCAGCATGTCCATAATACGCCCGGCGCGTGCATAGCCAACCTTGAGTCGGCGTTGCAGGCCAGATGTGGAGCCCAGCTGCGATTCCACCACAATATGGGCGGCCTCCCAGATAAGCGGGTCGTCATCTTGCGGCTCGGCAACGCCCGTGCGAACAATGCCGCCACCAGCCATGGACATGGAAGCAGGCGCCACGGCGGACAGAATCTCCTCGTGATAGTCGGGCTCGCTTTGCGACTTAACGAACTCGACGATCTCGTTGATCTCGTCGTCCGAGACAAAACAGCCCTGGATACGGCGGGGCTTGCCCCAGTCGACCTTGGAGAACAGCATATCGCCCAAACCGGTGAGCTTTTCGGCGCCCATCTGGTCGATAATGACGCGGGAATCGATGCCCGTAGCCACGTTAAAGGCGATACGGTTGGTGATGTTGGCCTTAATGAGGCCCGTCACCACGTTGGAGCTGGGGCGCTGCGTAGCCACGATAAGGTGAATACCGGCGGCACGGCCCAGCTGGGCGATACGGACGATCGAGGCCTCGACATCCTTGCCGGCGACCATCATCAGGTCCGAAAGCTCGTCGATGATGATGACCAGATAGGGCATCTTTTGCGGCGGGTTATCGTAATGCTCAAACTCGCCGGCGGCCTGCTTTTCGTTATACGTCGAGATCTTGCGAACGTTGAGGCGCTCGAAGACCTTCAGGCGACGCTCCATCTCGGACACGGCCCACTGCAGCGCACTGGCCGCCTGCTTGGGCTCGGTCACCACGGGCACATAGAGATGCGGCAGGCCGTTATAGCCCGCAAGCTCGACGCGCTTGGGGTCGACCATGATCAGGCGAACGTCCTCGGGAAGAGCGCGCATGAGCAGGGTCGTGATGATGGAGTTGATCATGACCGACTTACCCGAACCGGTGGTGCCGGCGATCAGCAGATGGGGCATCTTGGCGAGGTCGGCGACAACCGGCGTGCCCTCGGCATCGCGACCGATGGCAAGCTCAAGCGGACCGCTCTTCACATAGGGAAGCACATCGCCCAGGTTGACGTTCTGTCGCTTGCGATTGGGAATCTCGATACCAACGAGCGAGGTGCCAGGGATCGGCGCAAAGATGCGCACCGACTGGGCAGCAAGCGAAAGCGCAATATCGTCCTCGAGGCTCGAGATCTTGCTCACGCGCTCGCCCTCACCGGGCTGCAGCTTAAAGGTCGTGACCGTGGGGCCGGCAATCCAGCCGACAACGCGGGCGCTACGGCCAAACTCAAGCAAGGTGGACTGCAACGATTCGGCAGTCTGTTCCAGCTCCTTGTCAGATGACGCGGAGGACGCCGACTGCGGGTTGGCGTGCAGGATCTCGAGCGGCGGAAGCTTGAGGCCGTCCTCTTCTTCGCCCTCGTTATCCGCGGGGGCATTGACCGCTCCCCCATCGCTAGGAGTAGGCGCCTCGGCAGCGCCCGC
>CAJMRN010000117.1 GCA_905215815.1 uncultured bacterium
CGAGCGGGGGCTCCTATCTTTTTAGTGCCCTCGGATTGGGTCATAGTGTCTGTCCAAACTCGGCATTGATCCTGGCATTTGTAAGAGCATGATCTCGTGTGGTCTGCCGCTTGGCTTTCAGTCTGCTGCGTATTCGATTTCCAACGTTTTGATTCAGGTGTCGGTCAACTCGTTTGGTGCCGATGTCACCACGGCGTGGGGTCTTTCGGGCCGCTTAGATGGCATTGTCTGGATGGTTACCGAGGCGCTCGGCGTGTCGATCACCACGTTCTCGGCACAGAACTTTGGCGCGCGCAACTATGAGCGCATGCGCAAGGGCTACCATACGTCGCTCGTGCTGTCGTTTATGCTCATTGGTGGCCTGTCTGCCGTGCTGCTGGTGTTCTCGGGTCCGTTGTCGCGTCTGTTTGTCGACGATGCTTCGATTTCGGCGTACACCACGACGATTCTTCATTTCATCGCGCCGTTCTACGCGATCTTCTCGATTATCGAAAACGCGTCGGGCTCCATTCGCGGTGCCGGCGTGAGCTTGCAGCCCATGCTGCTCACGATTTTTGGCACTGTCGTGCTCAGGGTGATCTGGGTGTTTGCGATTATGCCGTTCGATCCGTCGCTTGAGCACCTGCTGCTGGTTTACCCCGTAACCTGGCTCATCACGGCCACGATGTTCACCATTTACCACCACAGCGGCAACTGGCTCGGCCGCGCCACCGCCTAATGATCCGTATGAGACGGAGGAAAACGGATCATTTCTCTCCGTCGTGATGTCGATGATCCGTTTTCCTCCGTCCCCTTTGGATCAATTAGTATTCGATGCCTTGACGGGCTAGGAGGCCTTCGTCGAAGTAGTGTTTGACGGGGCGCATTTCGGTGACTAGGTCGGCGAGGTCCGCGAGAGGCAGCAGCCCGCGGCCGGTGAGCACGAGCTCCGTGGTGGCAGGCTTCAGCGCGATCAGTCCCTCCACATCCTCGCGCGTCACGAATCCGCGGCGCATCGCTTCGCCGAGTTCGTCCAGAATGAGAACGTCGACCTGTGATATCTGCTCGCGTGCGAGCTCCATGATCTGCTCGGCGCAGGCCTCGGGTGTGTTGCGATCGGCCTGTACAATGCGCAGTCCCAGGCGCGGCGCGGCGTCGTGCTCGGCGCAGTGCAGCTTCTTGGCAAACTGAAGTATGAGCACGTTAAGTCCATAGCCTGTGGCGCGCAGCGCGAGCCCCAGCGCAGCCGTCGTCTTGCCCTTGCCGTCGCCCGTATAGATTTGAACCTTGCCGACTTCCAGTGATGCCATCTCTGTCCTTTCGTGCCCGGCGTCGGTTTATCGCCGTCCGGGTTGGGTATTCTAGAAAACATTATCAACCCCAGTAGATGGAGTTCAAGCAGATGGAGATGGATGACAACAAACGTAGAAGGAATATGATCCTCTACGTGCTCATCGCCTTCGTCGTCTACCTCGTGCTCTCGACCGTTTTGTTCCCCAACATCGGTCACACGCAGCAGATTACGAAGACCGATTACTCGACGTTTGTCAAAGCGCTCGATAAGAAGAGTGTCGACAAGGTCGAGTACAACACGGACGATTACTCGATTTATTACACCAAGAAGGGCGAGGACGAGAACATCGCCTACAAGACGACCGGTGTGCCGAATGATGCGGGTTTTACCGATCGCGTGCTTGAATCCGGTGCGTCCCTGGAGTCGGTCGTTCCCGATAAAAACTCGGGTCTGATGACCTACTACCTGCTCACGCTCATCCTTCCCATGGCGATTTTCTTCCTCATCGGTTGGTGGCTCAACCGCCGTATGAAGAAGGCCATGGGCGATGACGGTCCGTCGATGAACTTTGGCGGCGGTGGCTTTGGCGGCGGAGGGCTGGGTAAGTCCGGCGCTCGCGTTATCGCTTCCAAAGATGTGGGCGTGACCTTTAAGGATGTTGCAGGCCAGGAAGAGGCCAAGGAATCCCTTAAGGAGGTCGTCGACTTTCTGGAGAAGCCGCAGCGCTACGAGGAGATCGGCGCCAAGCTGCCGCGTGGTGCTCTCCTTGTTGGCCCTCCGGGAACCGGTAAGACCCTGCTCGCCAAGGCCGTTGCCGGCGAGGCGGGCGTTCCGTTCTTTAGCATTTCGGGTTCTGAGTTCGTCGAGATGTTTGTCGGCCGCGGCGCCGCCAAGGTGCGCGACCTGTTTAAGCAGGCCAAGGAAAAGGCCCCGTGCATCGTGTTTATCGACGAGATCGATACCATCGGCAAAAAGCGTGACGGCGGCGGCTTTAGCGGCAACGACGAGCGGACGCTTAACCAGTTGCTGACCGAGATGGACGGCTTCGATAACCACAAGGGCATCGTCGTCCTCGCTGCCACCAACCGTCCCGACAGCCTTGACCCGGCCTTGCTGCGCCCCGGTCGTTTTGACCGCCGCATCCCCGTTGAGCTGCCCGACCTGACCGGCCGTAAGAACATTCTTGAGTTGCATGCCAAGAGCGTGAAGACGCAGCCGCCGATCGACCTGACCGCGATTGCCCGCGCCACGCCCGGTGCCTCGGGCGCCGACCTGGCCAACATCATCAACGAGGGCGCCCTGCGAGCCGTCCGTGAGGGTCGCAAGCGTGCCACGCAGGACGATTTTGAGGAGTCGGTGGAGGTCGTCATCGCCGGTCAGCAGCGTAAGTCTACGGTGCTGTCCGACCACGAGAAACAGGTCGTTTCTTACCACGAGATCGGCCATGCCATCGTTGCCGCTCGCCAGAAGGGCTCTGCGCCGGTCACGAAGATCACCATCGTGCCGCGTACGAGCGGTGCTCTGGGCTACACCATGCAGGTCGAGGAGGATGAGCGCTTCCTGACCACACGCCAGGAGGTCCTGGACAAGCTCGCCGTCTACTGCGGCGGACGTGCCGCCGAGGAGCTCATCTTTGGTGAGATGACGACCGGCGCCGCCAACGATATCGAGCAGGCCACCAAGCTCGCCCGCAACATGGTGACGCGCTTTGGTATGTCCGATGAGTTTGGCATGATGGCGCTCGGTACCGTGCAGAATGCGTATCTCAACCAGGACACGTCGCTCACCTGCGCCCCCGGTACGGCCGAGCGCGTGGACGCAATTGTCGCCAAGCTGATCGAGGACGCGCACGACCGCGCTCTGCAGATCCTGAAGGAGAACAAGTTCAAGCTCCACGAGCTGGCTCGTTATCTGTACAAGAAGGAGACGATCACGGGCGAGGAGTTTATGAATCTCCTCACGCGCGAGAATCCGCTGATGCCGAAGCAGCAGTAATACTGGTTGCGCAGTCTCAATCGCCCCATTTGAGTGTCCATCTCAAATGGGGCGTTTTGCGTAGGGAGAGTTGTATATGAAGATCGTGGTAAGTGCCTGCTTGATGGGCGAGAGCTGCAAGTATAACGGGCTCGACAACTATCATCGAGAGTTGGTCGAGGCCTGCGAGCGCACGGGGACCGAGGTCCTCTTGGTGTGTCCTGAGGTCTTTGGGGGTCTTCCCACGCCGCGCAAGCCGTCCGAGATTGTGAACGGCGAGGTTCGTACCTGCGAGGGCATCTCGGTTGATCGCGAATTTCGCCTGGGTGCCCAACGTGCGCTCGATATGTGCGAGCAGGCGGGCGGACCGGAAGAGATAGTCGCGTGCATCCTTCAGGACCGCAGCCCCTCGTGCGGTGCGGGTCACATCTACGACGGCACCTTTAGCGGTACGCTCACCGCGGGCAACGGTGTTTTCGTCGACCTGCTCCTGCGCCACGGGTACCGTGTGATTCCGGCTAGCGAGTTCGATCCCAGCATGCTGGAACATTGTCCACAGCACTCGAATCCAACACTTCCTCACGGGTGACCGTTTTGGCATCATCCGTGAAGTTGATATTGAGTACGACCCGGTCATCAAAGACGTAGACCGAGTTGACAGGTGCCGTACCCAGGCAGTCCCTCCCCGCGGTCCTCGCGCAGGAACGCGTACAAGGCCCTCCCGTCTCTTGCGCCCCTCCTGCCCCAAACCCTGCTAGGAACGAGTGCAGCAAACTGGAATTTTAAATTAGTCTTTGCAAATAACCTTTGAACCTTCACCATCAATTACAATTCCCTGACGGTTGTTAATTGGGCATAGATTCAAATC
>CAJMRN010000118.1 GCA_905215815.1 uncultured bacterium
CTTCGTTAAACGGGCGCTGGGGTGTCACCCTTACACCAACATTTTCGACGCGATCATGAGTGGCATGGAGGTATGGGGAAACCTTACGCTTCGCGGCTCCGGCTCGCTCACGGCGACGGGTTCGCAATGCGGGATCCATGTTTCCCAGGCGCTGGTGGTGGACGGCTGCACGGTCGATGCCAGGGCCGATGGGGCAGGCGTTCTTGACCAGACTGTTGCCGGCATTGCCGCAGGCAGCTTAACAGTACGTGGCGGAGGGCACGTTGTTGCCGCGGGCGCGGGATCCGATGCGGGCTTGCGCTTTTATGGCGTGCGCTTGCTCGACGAGGGGTTTGGTGCCGACGTTGTGAGCAAGACGCTTTCCGTTGATGCGTCCTGGCTGGATGCAACCGGTACGGATGCCGGCGTTGCCTGCGATCGCGGGTCGCTCGTGGCCGCGCACTTTGTGACGCCTGCAGGCGGGGCCTTTGGCGCTGCCTGCGTGGTGGATGCTGACGGGGCCGTGGCACCGCACGTGGTCATTGAGCCCGATGGCGCCGTTGGCCCGGCAGGGGAGGCCGTTACACCCGGCGGCAAGGTACCGGGGGATGGCGCGGGCGAGCCTACTGGTGGCGCCGACCCTACTGCGGGGCAACCCGGAGCGGGGCCGGCGACGGATCCGGCGGTGAAACCCGCGGCTACGTCGCCCAAGACAACGGTCACCAAGACGACAGTCACCAAGACGACCAAGCCCAAACCCAGTATGGCAACAACACCGGCGCTTCCCAAGACCGGCGACGGCTACTGGATAGCTGCCTCCTTAACGCTATTCCTGCTGGGGACAGTGCTTCTGAGCGCCGCATATCGCTGCTGATGCGGTACGACGCACTTGGCTGTGATACAAGAGCTCTGTAGGAACTTTAAAGGCAACGCTTTCGGCAAGGGAGCGTTGCTTTTTTCATGCATGCAATGTCTAACGTGCAGCCATATGCGTTTTCGAAACAAGAACTATCGCTTGTGTAGCCAGCCGCAGGGTACGGGTCTTATTGGATCAATTCTATTCACCTCGTGTTAAATCCACTCCGTTCTTTATACTCAAATGCAAACACTAAGGAGGTAGTCATGTTTTGGAGCTATGTTCAGCTTGATGATGGCACCCAGTTTGCCTACTCAGAGACAAGAGAAGACGGAACCGTTCGCGTAGCCGTCGAGCGCCCGGTTGACTTTGGCTTTGACCATGCGGAATGCTTCTTGCCTGCGGTCAAATGGTTCAATGTCGAAGGATTTACTGCTGATGACCTCAATTTCTTGACAGAATTTGTTAGATCAAACGCCCCGTTTATCTTCGAGCTCGCCGAACGCCAAAAAGCCGGACTGGCGGTTTCGGCGCTGGCCCTCTGACGTTCTACTGTTGAACGGTAAATAACCCATGATTTCGACTACCGACATATCCACTGCCGTCTCCCGCGTGCTGACTCAATACGACGTCAGCGAAGCATATTTATTTGGCTCGTTTGCCCGAGGCGAGCAAACGCCCGATAGCGATATTGACTTGCGCCTAGTTTGTGGCAACACCATGACGTTCGGCACGCTTTACGAACTCTCCTATGAGCTCGAGATGGAACTTGGGCGAAAGGTCGATGTCGTCACCAACCCACCAGAGCACATGCGCCCGGCCTTCCGCAAAAGCATCGAGCAGGATGAGGTGCGTGTCTATGAAGCGCTGTAAGCAGGAGGAGGAGCTTGCGAATACCGGCCCGCGGCCTTTCCCTTCCAAAGAACCCAACTCGGTGACCCTCCAGGCCATTCGCGAAGGCGATGCGTTCTTAGCGACGGGGGAGTTCGATCGCTTCGACAACGGCGCCGATCTTATCGATGCAACTCTAGTCAACAAGTCTGAATTTTGCCGCATACTTCCGGATTCGGTGAGTCCTTGAAGCCAGTATTGAATATCGGGAGCTACTTGCCGAAAATCCATTTGAGGGAATTCGTATCGTCGATATCATTCGAGAAGGGATGACGGGCGATGACCCACGCTTACAGTGAGATGTATCTCGAGGATGCCATGAGAACGCTGGGCGAGGCGGTCGATTTTGCCCTCTGTGATCAAGGGCTGACTCCAGCCGAGTTGACGGCGATCCTGTCGAACGCTCTTGAGATGAAACAGTTTGAGCGCGGTATGCCTCGCGTCGTCTGTGGCATGGCGGGCGACGAGCTCGCGCGTGATATTATCGCCCATGTGGGACTGACCCCCGTCGAATGCAGAGAGACCTATCCCTTCGACCGTTCGCCTCAGTATTGGGCGGGCTGGGTTTTGGCCTATACGCAATGGATGAGCAGCCTGGGCTTTAATAAGCTACTCGAAGTCGCTCCGCTCGATTGGATCATCGGCTCGTATCATCCGCTCCACGAGACCTCCGAAGATAAATTCGCCCAGATTGTCATCGAAAAATGGAACAACGCCCAGGCAGACAAAAAGGGCCTCAAGGCGGCACGAAAGGCGGCCGGACTAACGCAAAAACAGCTCGCTGCCCAATCGGGGGTAAAACTTCGCGCCATACAACTCTACGAGCAGAACCAGCTCGACCTACGCCGCGCCTCGGTCTCCTCGGGATTGGCGCTCGCAAACACCCTGGACTGCACACTCGAAGACCTCGTCTGGCAACCGATCGCCCTGGAGTACGAGTCGCAGGCTATTCCGTCCGTAAAGCTATAGAGGAGGTAGACATGCCTTGGAGCCATGTTCAACAAGATGACGGCGCTGATTGCTTTGCTCAAGAAGATCATTCAACTGCGCACGTGGCAAATTCAGCATCACCGATTTTGCTCGACGGCGCCACGTCAATCGATGAAGCAGTTCGGCTGACCATTGAGGGAATGCCCAACGCGCTCAGGCTCTTGGAGAACTCATGATGGCGGCTACGCAGCGGAGAGATCATCCGTTCGCGCCGCTCGTGCTCGATGATGCCGGTTCGCTCGAAGTCATGGCCGCGGCCGTGATGCGCCTGCACAGCACGCTGATGACGGTCGGGCGCTGCTATACAACCGACGCCACAGGCGGCCGGGCCGCGCTTGAGCTTGGACGCGTCGAGTCCGTACTTGCGGGTGCGTTCTGTACGATATTCGGCCAATCGCCGGCCGATCGCTTCGCAGACATCTTTGACCAGGTCACCTACGTGACCGAGCACATGGTCAAGGACCACATCTTTGAGGACGGCAACAAACGCACCAGCCTTGTCTTTGCGTTGTCCGTCTTAAGGTTCGCCGGCACCCCGGTCGTGCTGTCCGACAGCCCCGAGCCCAAAGACAACCAGTACTACGCCTGGATCCAGGACCTCGTTTCCAGTCGCCGCACGAACAGCAAGCTAGCCGAAGAGCTGCGCCGCGGTTACGTTGCGGGCGCGGACGACCCGTCGCACGTATAGAATCTAAGCATCCGCACGCCAGTTATTGAATGGATTGGACACCACATGGAAATCCCCAGCACACTGTGCAGCAATGTCTACGAGTTTGCCTTTTGCCCCGAGCCCTGTTACGACCGCCTGGTCGACCTCGCCGATCCCGAGGACTGGGGTCCCAGCAACCGCATCCTCAAAAACTACCTGTCGTTTTCGTTTAGCCGCGCGGTGTTTTTGACCGAACGCGACGTGGACCAGACCGCACCGTCCAACCTGCCGCTGGTGTTCGACGACGACCGCTGTCTGTTTAACACCGGCCTGTACACACGCCGCTACGAGACCATCTACGGCCTATTTGAGCCCAACACCAAGCCCGATGCGCGCCAGCGCTGGTTTTTGAAGGGCTTCTTTAAGGAAAGCGACCCCATGCTGGTCTCATTTGAGTACCTGCCATGCCGCGTACGCTTTGCCGAGGACCCCTCCGAGCTGGTCTTTGACTACCGCCTGCCCATCCGCTCCAACATCGACCACATTCTGGGCGACGAGGAGAACCTTACGCGCATCCCCGCCAGCCTGATGGGGGAGGACAACTCGCTGCTGCTGCGCCGCGCCTTTGAGGGCGCCGTCGTCGAGGCTGCCCGCCGCGCCGCCGCCAACTACACACTCGCGGTGCCGCAGTTCTACGGCGG
>CAJMRN010000119.1 GCA_905215815.1 uncultured bacterium
AAGACCCTGAACCGCATCATCAGCCAGGCGAAGCAGCGCGTCATCATCGCCTCGTTCGCGAGCCATATCCACCGCATGCAGCAGATCTGCGACGCCGCCCGCAAGTGCGGCCGCAAGGTCGTCGTGACCGGACGTTCCATGCTCACCAACACCCGCGTGGCGCGCGAGCTGGGCTACCTCAACATCGACGATGCCGATATCCTCGATGCCTTCGATATCGATAACCTGCCCGACGATAAGATCGTCGTCATGTGCACCGGTTCGCAGGGTGAGCCGCTGTCGGCCCTGTCCCGCATGGCGAACGGCGAGCACAAGACGCTCTCCATCCACGAGGGCGATACCGTCATCCTCTCGGCAACTCCCGTTCCCGGCAACGAGAAGGCCGTCCAGCAGGTCGTCAACAGCCTGGCCAAGCTTGGCTGCGACGTCTGGGATAAGTCTCGCGCCCTCGTCCACGTCTCGGGTCACGGCAGCCAGGAGGAGCTCAAGCTCCTCATGGCCATGGCCAAGCCCACCTATTTTATGCCGGTTCACGGCGAAGCCGTGCACCTGCGCGCCCATGCTCAGCTCGCCCGTAAGATGGGCATTAAGGATGATCACATCTTTATCCTCGATAACGGCGACACGCTCGAGATGCGTGGCGGTATCGTCAAGCGCGGTACGCCCGTCGAGTCCGGCGTCGTCTACGTCGATGGCCTGCGCATCGGCGATACCGACCCCATCGTCCTGCGCGATCGCCAAAAGCTCGCCAACGACGGTATGGTCACGGCCGTTGCCATCGTCTCGCTCAAGCACAAGAAGATCGAGGCTATCGAGTTCTCGGGCCGCGGCGTTTCGTTTGCCATTGACGACCAGTTCTCCGAGGATGCTTCCGCGTCCATTATGAAGACGATTGAGAAGGGCAAGTTTAGCTTTACTAGTAGCGGCTCCGATGCCATTCGCAAGGCCGTGCGCGATTCGCTCTCCAACTTTATCTGGAGCCGTACGCGTACCCGTCCGATGATCATCCCGGTCGTCATGGAGGTTTAGTTTGGCGCGCGGATCTGCACAAAACGCCAAAGGCAATAAGGCCAACAACCAACCGGCATCTGCAAAGGGTGCCGGTTCCCATCTGCGTGCCAACAAGGGCCACGAGGCGGAGTTCGATGAGTTCGAGCCCCTGGTCGAGCCTTCGGCCAATCGCGATATCGCCGGCGTGATCATTGCCGTTTTGGCTATTGCGTCCTTCATTGCCGTGATTTCGCCGGCAACGGCGCCCGTGACGGCTGCGGTTGCCGGTTTCTACCACCTTGGCTTTGGCCTGGGCGCCTACGTGCTGCCGATCGTCATCTTGCTGCTTGCCGCCACGCTCTTTTTGGGTGAGGACTCGCCGCTCAACATTCGCTCGGTTGCGGGCGGCGCCGTGGTCTTTGTGGCCATTGTCTCTATCCTGTCGCTGATGGTGCCGGGTACGACCGACTCGTGCGACCTCATGTTTACGCCGCAGAACCTTTCCGCGTCGGGCGGCTACATTGGCGCCTTTATCGCAAGCACCTTGCAAAACGCCCTGGGTAAACCTATTGCCATGGTTGTCTTGCTGGGGCTTGTCGTCGTTGGCCTGGTCATTATCGGCTTCTCGGTGGGCGGCGTTTTGCGCTCCGCACGCGATCGCGCCGCCGATTTTGCCGAGCGCCGTCGTGCCGATGTCAATGCGAGCCCGTGGGGCGATGAAGAGGCCCTGTCGGTTCCCGGCGTTGTCCGTCCGCACCTGAGCATTCTGCGCCAGAAGGGAACTGACGCCGCCGTGACCACGGTCATGGGTGGCGATGTCGATTCGGTTTTGGATGACGACGAGGACGATGACCCGTTTGTCGATGTTTCCGAGGCCGTGGAGGCCGAGCGAGCCAAGACCACGCTGCTGCCGCGTCGCCATGCCAAGAAGGGCAAGGCCGCGCCCAAGCTCAACACGAGCGAGCCCGACCCGTCTTGGTCCGATAGCGAAATCGAACTCACCGAGGGCGACGGCGAGGACGACGAGGAGAGCGGCAGTGTGGTCCCCGCGCCGATGACTCGCCCGACGGCCCCGGCGGCCCCCGCCCCGCAAAAAACCGCAAAGGTCCAAACGAAGCGCCGCCGCAAGGCCATCATGGCGCTGCGCGCCCTGCACAGAAAAATCGGTGATTGACCACACGAGGGGAGGACCCCATGAGACAGCATAAACTCTGGCTCTGCGCACTGCTGGTGCTTCTGCTGGCAGCGCTGGGCGCGTTCGGCGCGGCGGCGGAAACCACCGTCGGCATGTCGGGCGCGGGCAGCTTCAAGATGGAGCAGGTCTATGTCAATGTGCCGGAGCTGGACGTCTACTTTTACGCATTGGACGGGGACGGCAACTCCTACTCACCCATCAAGGTGCAGGCGGCAGGACCGGAGCTGACGCTCGGGGACCGCAGGCTGGAGGTCCGCTCTGTGGCGGCGGCCAGCGACCCGATCTGCTACATTCTGGCGCTGGACAACAGCAAAAGCATCGCACCATCGGAGTTTTATACGATGCTTGGCGGGGTGCGCAAGCTCATCAACGCGATGGGCGACGATGACCAGCTGATGCTGTACACGACGGCAGGCAGTACCGAGTGCGTGCTGCCGGCAACGTCGGACAAGAACCTGATGTACAAGACGCTGGGCAGCATCAAGCAGGTCGAGGGCAGCATGGACACGGCCCGGCTGATTTCGGCGGTCTACAGTGAGCTGCAGAGCGACTATCAGGCGCTGGCCCCCCGCAAGGCGGCCATGATCGTGACCGACGCCGGGCAGGTGCTGACGAATATGGCCCTGTTTGCAACGCTGGCCAGCGACGTGAGCGACCAGATCGGTATGGCGGCGTACATCTACCTGATGACCGACAGGCCGGGCGCGTTTGAGACGCTGGAAAGCGCCGCCGACGGCAGGCTGGTTTTGTGCGAAGCCTCGACACTGGGCGACGAGCTGAAGAAAAAGCAGGAATACTTCGCCACAGCGCTGGAAATCAAGACAGAGGTGCCCGAAAGCCTCTACGGTGAGCGCCTTGAGACACTGACGCTGGCCATGCCGCAGCTGGGCAGCGCCATCAGGAGCAGCCAGACCGTCTACATGGGCTACCGTCTGGCCAAGCCCCAGGTGACGAAGGTCGAAACGCTGCGCCGCGACAAGCTGCGCCTGACCTTCAACCAGCCCATCAACGAGAACGCGAACAAACCGCAGCTTTATGAGGTGCGGAGCAAAGATATATGGAACTGGCGCGTGCAGGTCAAATCCGTGACGATCAGCGAGGATGCCCGCACGGCGGAGCTGGAAATCGAGCCGCTCTACAAAGGCGACTACACGGTAGCGCTGAACCGGGTGTCCGGCAAGATGAGCGCGGCCAACGTCAGCAGCAGCCGCGACACGGCCACGTTCAAGGTGGTCGTCTGGCCGCGGGACAGAGCCTTTTATTTTGCCCGGTTCCGGGGGCCGCTGCTGATTGCGGCGGTGCTGCTGCTGGTGCTGCTTGGCAGCTGGTGGGGCGTGCGACGCCGGGACCGCGCCGCCGAGCAGGAGGCCGAGGCCGAGCATCTGCTGGCCGGTGCGGGGGAACCGAACGCCTTGCCCCGCCGCTGGGTCACGCTGTTCTGGAGCCAGCGCTCCTCGATTGCCGAGAGCCGCTGGGCCGGCATGGTGGAAAGCAGCTTGATTATCGGCAGCGACGCCGCGCAGTGTGACCTCTGTCTGCCGGACCGCAAGGTCTCCCCGCAGCATTGTGTGTTGGCCGCACAGGGGGACGCGCTGCTCGTGCAGCCGCTCTCTGACCGGGCCAAGGTCTACGTCAACGGTGAGCGCATCGACGGCGAACACCGTTTGCAGAACAATGATACGCTGCGGATCGGTAAGACTACGGTCAGGCTGGTGCTGTGAGATGAACGGTAGTCTCCCGGAAGGTTGTTCTTTCTTTTGGCAGCAAAAGAAAGAACCAAAGAA
>CAJMRN010000120.1 GCA_905215815.1 uncultured bacterium
GCCCGCGCAGCGTCGGCCGGTCCGCCGTTCGGTAGAACGGCGGAACCAATAGGTTTGGTAAAACCGCGTAACCCTACAGTTCAGTCACGACAACGCTGTTGTAGATCTCGTCCCAGCGGTCCATGACCAGGTGGCCGGTCTTGGGATCCATAGCGTTGAGCTTGCCGCAGGTATTGGCGGTCTTGAGCACCGTGATGTCGTCGGCACCAGCAGCAATGGCATGCGCAAAGCCGGCGATGGTCGAGTCGCCGGAACCCGTCGCGTTCACAGCCGCAATCGCGGGCGTCTTGGCGCGGAACGCGCGACCCTCATGGAAGCCCACCGAGCCGGCAGCGCCCATCGAAACGACAACCCAAGGGATACCGGCAAAGCGGCCATCGGCGGCAAGCGCCTCACGCAGGGCATCGATATCATCGGTCGTAAAGGACGTACCTAGCAGGCCGTTAATCTCGGTCAGGTTGGGCTTTACGAGCTCAGGCTTAGCGTCGGACTCCAGCGCGGCCTCCAGCGATGCACCCGAGGTGTCGAGCAGCACCTTAGCGCCCGCCTCTTCGGCGATCTTGACGAGCTCGGCATAGTAGCCGGCGTTGACGCCACGCGGCAGCGAGCCCGAAAGCGTCACAACGTCCGCCTTCGCTGCAAGCTCAGCGAACTTGGCTGTAAAGGCCTCGAGCTCGGCCGGGGCGATCTGCGGGCCGCTCTCCAGCAGCTCGGTCTGATTACCCTCGTGCAGGATATTCAGGCAGATGCGCGTCTCAGCGGCGATGGGCACAAAGTCGTTCTTGACGCCGTCGGCATCCATAAGCTCGGCCATATAGGCACCCATGTGGCCACCGAGCAGACCGGTCGCGAGCACGTCGTCACCCAGCTGCAGCAGCACACGGCTCACGTTGAGGCCCTTGCCACCAGCGGTCTTTTCGGGCGTTGCGCGGTTAACATCGTCGATGACCAGCTTGTCGAGCTGATAGCGCGTATCAATCGACGGGTTCATGGTAACGGTCAGAATCATATTGAACTCCTGTTTAGAAAACCGGCCCGCGCCCCCTCACAGAAACGCGAGCCGTCAATTAAAAAGCTGCAGAATACCAGGCACCGCCAAAACGAAGCACACAAGCCAAGCAAGCAAACGTGTTATCGGAGCAGTTCGCTTACCAGAAGACCTCGCAGTTCACTTCAACGTCAGCGAGAAGCCAGCTGGTAAGGCAAGATGCCGTGAAGCGAGGCGGCATTGACCTTCTGGCCATGCCGTCGAAGCTGAACGGCAGATTGCCCACCAGATGGCTTCGCAGCGTCGGCCGGTCCGGCGTTCGGTAGAACGCCGGAACCCCACTAGTCGTGGTATTCGCCGCGGTCCCACTTCTCCAGGAACTCGTCAAAGAAGTGCGGGTCAGCCTGAGCCTCGGCGTCGGCCTTATTGCAGGCATCGATCTTGGCGATCAGGGCATCGTGCTCGGGAGTCTTGTCGTAGGGCTCCTCCAGGAAGGCAAGCATGATGTCGGCCATCAGGAACTCGCCGGTGATCTTGCCGCCAAAGCCCACGATGTTGGCGTTGAGCTCGCGACGGGCATACAGGGCAGAGGTCATGTCGCGAACCAGGGCGCAGCGGGCGCCGGGAACCTTGTTGACGGCGTTGGTGATGCCGATGCCGGTGCCGCACAGGGCCACGCCAAAGTCGGCCTTGCCGCTGGCAACGGCCTCGCCCACGGCCTTACCGTAGATGGGATAGTGCGTACGGGTGTGGCTGTAGGTGCCGCAGTCAAGCACCTTGTAGCCAGCCTGCTCCAGGCGGTCGGCCAGATAGATCTTCTCGTCCGTAACGATATGGTCGCAACCGATTGCGATGGTCTTCTTCATTAGAACGTCCTTTCGTCTGAATTCACAAGTTGAGATAGAAGTTCGAGTTCTCGGTGGCTCTCGTTAGGCCATCTTATTGAGCATGTCGACACGGATCTGGTGACGACCGCCGGCGTACTGGGCGCGCAGGAACTCGCGGGCGATCTTCTTGGCGACCTCGGTGCCCACAACGCCCGGGCCCATGGTGACCATGCGCGAGCCGTTGTGCTCGCGGGTCATGTAAGCGGAACGCTCATCGGAAATGTTGGCGACGACCATGCCCTTGATCTTGACGGCGGCCATATAGGAGCCGACGCCGTACTTATCGAATGCGAAGCCCTGGGAATCCTTGTGCTCCAGCAGGTCCTTGGCAACGGCGGTGGCGGAATCGACAAAGTCCGCGGCAGGGGTCTCGGAATAGTCGACGACCTCGTGACCGTCGGCGATGAGCATCTCCTTGATGGACTCCTTCATCGACATACCGTCGGCATCGGAAGCGATTACAACCCTCATGACATCCTCCTTGAGAGATACGCAGGTGCGTAGTTTCTGTTTGGAAGTGTTGAATCGCGTTCAGGTCCGGGCATCTGAATGTGCGGTTCTTCACTGTTCATGTTTATTTGAACACATTCGAACAGTAACTGCAACAACTATTTGTTTATCTTTGTTCTTTTTTGAACAAATACCGTTCACGGATGATTGCTGACCGTTTGAGCCGGGCGCGGACGCAGCGACCATGTGTTCAACAAACAAAAGGGCGACCGAGAACGCGTCTCGGCCGCCCTTCGGCGGTATTCCCCGGTATATACAGCTGTTTTAGCTACTCGGACTGCCCGCCCTTTTTGGCGTGCTTGGAAGGAGCACTCAAGAAACGGCCCGTCAAATAGTTCGCCGGGCCGGAAATATCGATCCCCAGCAGCACGTGTCCTAGCCATAGGAACGCCACGAGCACCAGCAGCGGGATAACGCACGAGGTCACGATCATCACGATGACGCCTTCAATCAGATCGGTCACCTGCCGCACGATCTCATCGGTCATCTGCTTGGCGCCGCTGGTCACCGACGTAACAAGGCTCGATGCCCCATCAGTCAACTGCTCGAGCACGTTTTTGGACTCCGTGGCCTCGGATTTTTTCTTGTTCGATTTTGAGCTGGTCTCGGCTGACTTGTCCGTGGTGTCGGCCGCGTCCGCAGCGTCCGCAGCCTTTTGCTCAGCTTGCTCAATACTTACGCGATACGTTTCATCGACCTTCTGCGACACCCATACGCTCGCGGGCACGAGCGCCATGCCGATCACGGCAACCACCAGCACGCGCGTCGCCACACGGCGCAGGACAGCGCTCGTGCTCCAGCGCCCGTGAATGCCGAGCGACACCGCAAAGAGCGCCAACGCAAACGGGATTAAGATGCCCAGGCCAACCGACCACAAAATCGTGAGCAAATATTTCTCTAGGTATAGCACGGCAAGCACGATACCAAGGTTGCCTGAAAGCTGCGCGAGCTGCTCGGCAACCGGCGTTCCCGTATCACCCGGCAGCGCGGTAATGCCCGCAGACAGCGCCACGCACGAGGTCGTGAGCGCCAGTACGTTTCCTTTCTTTTGATCGATGACCTCGATGGTGGAGTCCCAAGTTTTGGTATCGGCGAAATGCGGACGAGCCACAAAGCCCGACAGCAGCGCCAGCACCACGAGCGCAACGATAAAGCCAATCTGCAGCTTTTTGTTTGCGCACACGACATCGGACAGACTGGGCTGCAGCTCGGTTACCGTCGTGTGCTCGGTTATCTGGACAGGACGCCCATGAGCCATCTCGTGCGCGCCTCTTTTTTGTATTGACCCGTTATCCGGCATTTGGATACCTCCTCAGTCCGGCGTTTAATGCGAAAGGAAGTATACCCACCGAGCAAAAATCGAACGGGAGGACGAACGGAGCGCACCAAGACTGTCCCCAATGACTAGTCGTTTAAGAACGTCCATTACAGTCGAAACTGTCAGCC
>CAJMRN010000121.1 GCA_905215815.1 uncultured bacterium
CGCAGGTTTCGAATCGGTGTTGCCTCCCGGCGCATTCCGCAGGGGGAGCGATATTTTGCAGCACGAAGTGCGTAGCAAAATATCGCTCATGCCCGAGGACGCGCCGGGAGGCAACACCGATTCGGGACCGGACATTAGCGTCTACCAGCGCATTTACAAATTCGTAAACTTTTTTCAAAAAAGTGCTTGCACAGTTCTCGAATCATAGGTTATTATCTTCCTCGTTGAAAGAGCGGGTCCAACCAAACGGACCGCGAATCAACAACATAGCATGTCGGAGTGGCGGAATTGGCAGACGCGCTAGCTTGAGGTGCTAGTGACCGCTTTTTGGTCATGCGGGTTCAAGTCCCGCCTCCGACACCATCGCATTTGAGAAGCCTCTTCGGAGGCTTTTTTGTTACCGATAGACGGTGGGGTTCACGATGGAAACGCTTGAACGCAACGAGTGGGCAGACGTTGCCCAACTAGTCGAGATCACGAGCGATGCTGTCATCATCTGCGAGCTCGACGGAACCATTTTGCATGTGAATAATCGCTTGCTTAGTTTGATGTGCGAGGAACGTGCTGACGTCATCGGTGGAGATGTCAAAGACGTCCTGTACTCTTCCGCTTTTGAACGTGCGACGGAACATCGCCTGCCATTTGAAACTGATGGCTCCGAGAACGAACTGATGCTCAAGCTGAGTGACGGTTCCTTTATCCCCGTCCTGGTTTGTGCCGGCTCGGTTACACCGCCTCGCATCTTTGGGCGCCGCGCGCCGCGTGTTCTGGTGGCGCTCCATAGCATCGAAGAGCAATACTCGCACGATCGCCAGCTCAAGCGTGCGCTTTCGGAGCTCAGGGTGGCGAATAAGCGCCTTTCGGGCACATTGTCGGTCATTATGAGTACGGTGGGTTCCGATGAGCTGCCTAGTTTGTTAGATACCGTTTTGAACCAGCTTGTAGGAACGCTCGATGCTTCGGGTGCCGCTATCTATTTTTCTGAGAGCGGCGGTTTTAAGCTTCGCGGTGTTTCCAAGGAGCTGCACGACAGCTACCTGCCCGAGTTTTTGCCGTATGGCGCTGGCATTCCGACGTATGTTCTTCGCGAGTCGCGCGCCTGTCGCTTGTCGATTCAACAGGACCTTGAGGGTGATAGGGCCGCCTCCGGTATGTTCATGGACCTGGACAATCGTTCTAAGCACCTGCTGCGCGTGCAAGATATGCCTCCATACCGCAGTGAGATATGTCTTCCCGTGTTTTACGGTACTCAGGTGCTCGGTGTGTTGGAGGTCGGTTGGAAGCGTCCGCAGGCACCGCTTGCCTATGACGTCAACGTGCTCGAGGTCATTTGCGATTACCTCTCCATCCAGCTGGTCGGCATGGCGTCAAGCTTGCGCTCGCGTCGTACGGCAGAGCTTGGTCGCTCGTTGAATGTGCTTCGGGATGAGCTGTTTACCTACCTCGATGATCCTGTTGCCGCCTCGCGTGCGGTGTCGACCGAAATCTGCGCCGTGCTTAATTGCCATTTCTGCCCCGTGGAGTATGATGCGGGCCTCGAAACCTATGTCATCGATTTCGAGGGCGGCAGCCGTGTGGCGCTGCCGGGCGATCCGGAGTCGCTCTTCTTTTCCGTCACGACGCCGGCGGCACGCCTGGGGACATCTTCCGATGGGTTCGAGGCATCGGTGCTGGGCGGGACGAGCGCAGATGACCTCAAACATGTGCGCCTTACACGTGTGGACGAATCCACGTCTATGGGCGCATGGTTGAGGGCCCACGGCCTACCGTGTCAGGGACTTTATGTCGACTCCGGCATCGAAGCGGGGCGCTATCACTCGGAAGCGGATGGCAAACGAAGCAACGATGCGATTGTTCCCGCCGATATCGCCAAGGGGCCTACGAGGCGCGTTTTGCTGCTTCGTGATGGCAGCCAGGAGCCAATCGATGACCTTGAATACGACTACATGGTGCATTTAGCGCACGACTTTGAGCTGATCTACGAGGGTGAGTCTCAAAAGCGCGAAGAACGTCATATTGCTCAGACGCTTCAGATTGGCATGAGAAATTCGCTTGGTGACGTTCCGGGTATCGCAACCGATTCGGTGTACCTGTCAGCCACGAACTCGGCGTTGGTTGGCGGCGACTTTTATACGCTTGTCCGTCTTCCCGACGATTGCGCTGTAATGATTTTGGGCGATGTTTCCGGCAAAGGAATCGAGGCGGCGTCGATGTCAGCGCTCGTCAAGACGGCGCTGACGGCCTATGCCTGGGAGGGTGCGGGGCCTGCCCGCATGGCTCGCTCGCTCAATAGCATGCTCATGGGCTTTTCGAGGGTCGAGACGTTTGTGACGGCGTTTATCGCCAAGATTGACCTTAAAGCGGGTCGCGCTACCTATTGCTCAGCGGGACATCCTCCCACTATGGTCATTAGGCCAGAGTCGAAGCCGCTTGGCGGCGGAGAAGCCCGAGGGGGAGAAGTGGGGCTCCTTGGGTGCCAATCGGGTGTGATCGGTGCCTTTGGGAGCATGGTGTACGAGACGGGCGTGTTTACGTTCGCTCCTGGTGACATGCTATTTATGTATACCGATGGAACAATCGAAGCACGTGATCGCTCGGGTGCTTTCTTTGGCGAGCAACGTCTTCGTGACCTTCTGCTCTCTGTTTCGGGCGAGGGCGTATCGGGAATCTGCGGTAAGGTCTTGGGTGAGCTTGACCGCTTTACCGAGTCAGCGCTGGACGATGACATCGCGCTGGTTTCCCTTGAGTTTTTACGGGGTCGATCGTAGGCCGCGACGCTTGACGGGCAAAATCTGCGCAGTTGCAGATACGTATGCATCGAGCGAGCTCTTTTGGGGAACCATGGTCGTATGAATGAGTGGAATGACATAGCGGTTTTGACGCCACCGGGTGATGTCGACATCGCCTCGGTGTCCGTCCTGCGCCGACGGTTGGATAATCTGATCGACCGGGGCGTGCGTCGTGTTGTCATCAATTGCCAGGCCGTGGGCTTTATCGACTCGACGGGTTTGGCGTTTTTGCTTACACGTGCCAGAGAGCTCATGAGGCGAGAGGGCCTGCTTTCGCTCGTTAACGCCTCCGATGAGGTCATTCGCTTTTTGGAGATTGCCCGACTTGTCGACATCCTTCATGTTGCGGGTCCGGCGCGCGAGTCGATTCCCGCCATTCCGGTGGGAGAGTTGCCACGATGGAGCAAGAGCATCGAAGTGCGGCGAGGCATCGAGAACCTCCCGTATTATCGGCACCGTGTGGCCGAGCTTCTCGAATCGCTTCCCCTGAGGCGTGATGAGCGTTATGACGTCGCATTGGCGTTGGGGGAGGCATTGGGTAACGCGTATGACCATGCGGGCGGTGTTGGCTGCATCCTGACGGTTCAGGCCTATGGGGACCGTGTTGTGCTCGAGGTGCTTGATCGGGGTGCTGGCTATTCTATCGATGGGGCGAGCGAGCCGGTGGCATCCGAGGAACGCGGACGTGGTATCAAGCTTATGCGCATGCTCGTCGATAATGTGGAGGTTGCCCGTCGTACGGATGGCGCCGGCACACGCGTTCGGATGGTGAAGCTGTTTAGCTCGGCATTGGAATCGTGCGCTTAGCGCTCTGGCTTGACGTTGCCCACCTGCGCGAACTTGCACTGGACAACTTTTTTGAAAAAAGTACTTGCGTCTTTTGGACAACTCGCGTAAATTAATAACCCGCAAGCGGACATGGCTCAGTTGGTAGAGCACAACCTTGCCAAGGTTGGGGTCGCGGGTT
>CAJMRN010000122.1 GCA_905215815.1 uncultured bacterium
CGAGCCCGGGCAGGTGGCCGACCGCGAGCCCCGCGGCGCGGGCCCGCCTCACGGCGAGGGACCCTATGTTGCGGAACTGGTCGACGACGACGAGCGTGCCGGCGGGCGCGGAGGCGAACAGCGCGTCGAGCTCGGCCTCCCTGTTGCGGACGGGGGCGCTGGCCAGCACCTCCCCGTCGCGGTCGATCAGGCAGGCCCAGTGCGACGACTTGCCGACGTCCAGGCCGAGCACGGCCGCGGGTCTGGTGGATGGCGCTTTCACGGTGGTATCCTTCCGGTAGTCGTTCGACCGGATGGCCTCCCCCTCGGCACTCACATTACCAGCCGCGGCACCTGCCCGGCACTTTCCTATCAGCCGTCGGGGGCGGCGCGTCCCGCGCCGGCAGCACCCAACGGGCCCTCTCGGGGGCAGGGACGTTCGGCCGTGCGCGGGCGCCCGGTCGGCGGCCCGTTCTGGGCGCGCCTCAATCGTAGCCCGAGACGGTCCCGGGCTGACAATTTCGACTGTAATGGACGTTCTTGAATGACTAGCCGTTGGGGACACTCTTCGCGAAAAGCTGCAAGGACTGTCCCCCACTGCCGGCAGAACGGGAACGTCCCCATCTGTCGGATTAAGCGAGGCTCTCCAGCACACGGCGGAGCTCCTGCTGGACGGCGTGGTCGCGGTTACAACCCACCACGCGATCGGCCACCGCCTTGAGCGCGGGGCGCGCGTTTTCCATCGCGCAGCCCGTACCGACAAAGCGAATGATCTCGTAGTCGTTCATCGAGTCGCCAAACGCCATGACCTCGTCGCGTCCAACGTCGTAATGCTCCGCGAGCTGCGCGATGCCCGAGGCCTTCGACACACCGGGCTGCATGGCATCAATCCATGCGTTACCCGAAGGCGCAAAAGTAAAGAGCTGACCGAGTTCGCGCTGCAGTACGTAAGCGCTGTCCATAACGGCACCGTCATCGCAAAAGATACTCGCCTTGATGATATTTACGCTGGGATCGGGCAGCTCCCAAATACGCTCGGCATTGGGAAGGTCCTTATCGACCTCACGCACGAACTTGCACTCGTCATCGAGCAAGAAGGACTTGGTTCGGTCAAAAAGCGCAAGATGCAGATTGGGAAACGTCCTGACGGCTTGGGCGAGCCTTCGAATCGCCAGGTGCGAATACACCTCACGGTCTACCATCTTGCCGTCGGCGAAGACCTGGGCACCGTTAGCGGCGACAAAGTCCATCTTGTCGCGAACGGGCGCAAAGAGCTCGCACAGGCGATCGTAGCGACGACCTGACGATGCGGCGAAATGCACACCATGCTCGTGTAGCGCCAGAATCAGTTCGTAGGTCTCGGGAGGCACCTGGCCGTTTTCGTCAAGCAGTGTGCCGTCCATATCGGATGCAATCAGTTTAAACATAGAAAAGCTCCCTTCGGGCTTGTTGGAATCGAACGTGTATCCGATTTCAACGTACCCAAAGGGAGCTCAAATAAGACTCCGCGGGCGTAAACGTTACAAGGACCTGGCAAATAGCTCACACATGCCAGAGGTCCTACGGTCACGGCGCCAGGCGACACGCCACCCCGACGGCTAGTCGTTTAAGAACGCCCCCGATGACTAGTCGGCGTAGGTGAAGGTCGTGACGTCGAACATGCCCTCGGGGCGAATGCGGAGCGTCGGGATCACCGGCAGGGGCAGGAAGATGATGCCCATGATGGGGTCGAGCGGCGGCTCAATACCCATAGCGCGTGCCTTGACCATAAAGTCGTCGTGCTGCGCGGCAACGTCCTCGGCCGTGCCTTCGCTCATAAGGCCACCGAGCGCCAGCGGAATGCGCGCCACGACCTCGCCGTTGCGCACCAGCACGTGACCACCTTGGCCCACGGCCTCAACGGCGGCCATCATATCGGCGGCGTTGTCGCCCACCACGCACACGTTGTGCGAGTCGTGGCCGATCGTGGAGGCAATGGCGCCACCCGTGATGGTGAAACCGCGCACCCAGCCGCGACCGATGTGCTTGCCGACAAGACCCAGGCCCACAGGACCATCACCGTCGGCGCCCTCGGCCTGCAGCGACGCGCCGCGGCCGTGGCGCTCGATCAACATAATGCGGCGCAGGCCCTCGGCGTTCTCGGGGCGAACCATGCCCGTGATGGCCTTACCCGGCACCACGTCAATCACGGCCTCGCCCGGCTTAAAGGCATAGTCGAATACGTCGAGCGAAAGCTTCGGCAGCTTAACGGAGGCGCGCAGCTCATCGGCAAGGGCCGCAACCTCGGCCATCTCGGGTGCGATCTCGCCCACAAAGGTGCCGTCCTGCGCCACCAGAGCACCGGCGGCATATACGCGATGCGGAGCCGTGGCAAACGTCAGGTCATTGAGCACCAGCAGGTCGGCACGCTTGCCCGGGGCAATCGCACCACGCAGCTCGTGCGGGTCGCGACAACCGTGGTCCAGGCCAAACGCCTCGGCCGTGGAGAGGGACGCCATAGAGATAGCGACCACGGGGTCAATACCGGCCTCGATAGCCACGCGGCAGGCATTGTCGATCATACCGGTCGAAAGCGCGTCGGAGGGAGCGCGGTCATCGGTCGCGAAGCAGCAGCGACGGGCGCGGGCGGGGTTCTCCAGCAGCATCGGTGACAAGTTGGCCAGGTCGTGGCTACACGTACCCTCGCGCAGCATCACATACATGCCGCGGGACAGCTTATCGAGCGCCTCCTCGGGAATCGTCGACTCGTGGTCGGCGATAATGCCCGCCGCGGCATAGGCATTGAGGTCCTTGCCGGCAACGAGCGGCGCATGGCCGTCGACTTGCTTGGACGGCGTCTGGTTGGCAGCATCGATGCGAGCGCAGGTCTCGGGATCGGCCATAAAGACGCCCGGCAGGTTCATCATTTCGCCCAGACCAAAGACATCACCCGGATATTCGGCAAAAAACGCCTGCATATCGGCAGCAGTGATGACGGCACCGGCCTGCTCGTCGGGCAGTGCGGGCACGCACGAGGGCATCATGTACTTGATGGAAATAGGAGCACGACGACCGTCCTCAATCATAAAGCGAAGGCCGTCGAGCCCCGCCACGTTGGCGATCTCGTGGCTGTCGGCAATAGCGGTAGTGGTACCGCGCGTCACCGCCATGCGCGCATACTCGGCAGGGCGGATGTTCGAAGACTCGATATGCAAGTGTCCGTCAATAAAACCGGGGGCAAGATAGCGGCCCTGGCAATCGATAACCTCGGCAGCCTCATACGTACCGGCGGCATCGTCGCGACCGTCGTAGAGCACGCCGACGATCACACCATCCTTGACGGCAACGCTACCGGGCGCCACACGCTGGCCATATACATCGACGATCTGCGCGTTGGCAAACAGCGTGTCGACGGGAACACGCCCCTCGGCGGCCTCGATCACAGACCTCATGACCTCAACGGACATACATACTCCTTTAACCGTAGAAAAAAGCTGCGGAGCGGACAGGCCTTCACCGCAGCAAACCAATAGCCATTGTATGCCCAAACGATAGGGCAACAATACGCCTCTCCGCTTAACGGCACACGCCGCTTGGCGCAATGGGGGCAGGTTAGTCTGCACCATGTTGCTGCAAAGTAACCTGACCCCAATGCACCAATCACGGAGTCACCGATGTCATGGCAACGGTAGCGAGCGGCTGCCA
>CAJMRN010000123.1 GCA_905215815.1 uncultured bacterium
CGCTCACGCCCGTCAGGCGGCCGTTCTCGTTAATTTCGAGTTTGGTCTCGTCATCGACGTTGCGTGTAGCCTTGCAGTACACCACGGTCATCTGCGCGCCGGAGTTCTCGTGCGCGTCGATGATGGTGTTGAGGTCCATGTTAAAGATGATGTTGGTGCCCATCATCACAACGTAGGGCTTGTCCGAGCGCTGGAACAGCGTCTTGTTGGAGATGATGTCGCGCAGCAGGAAGCGCATGCCGCCCTTGGTGGTGCCATACGCGTTGCCGGGCACCATGAACAGGCCGCCCTTCTTGCGGTCCAGGCCCCAGTCCTTGCCCGAGCCCACGTGGTCGATCAGCGAGCGGTAGTTGCCCGGCATAACTACACCGACGGTCTTAATGCCGGCATTCATCATGTTGGACAGCGGGAAGTCGATCAGGCGGTAGCGGCCCAAAAACGGGACGGACGCGATGGGGCGATCCTTGAGCAGCACGCTGCCGTAGGTCGAAGAGTAGTTAGCGGTGATATAACCGATGGCCTTGCGATTGATCATCGGATCATTCCCCCTTCCCGATAACGACGTCATTTCCAACGACGGCCGTATCCTTGGTGGTATCGACAGAGCCGAGCTTCACGCCCTCTTCGACCGTGGAGTTCTCGCCCAAAATAGCGCGGCAGATGTGCGCGCCGCTCTTAACGTGCGCACCCGGCAGCAGCACGGAGTCCTCGACCACGGCGCGCTCCTCGATGATGACATCAGTCGAAAGGATCGAGTGGCGAGCGGTGCCGTAGATCTTGCAGCCGTTGGAGACCAGGCAGTCGTCCAGGCGACCATCCGGACCAATGTAGTGCGGCGGACGCGTGGTGATGTTGGACATGATGGGGAAGTGCTTGTCGAACAGATCGAACTCGGGGTTGTTGCCCAGCAGGTCCATCGAGGTCTCGTGGAAGCTGGCGATGGTGCCGACGTCCTTCCAAAAGCCGTGAAACTCGTAGCTGTACAGGCGCTTGCCCTCGCCGAGCAGCTTGGGGATGATGTCCTTGCCAAAGTCGTGGCTCGAGCGCTGGTCCAGAGCGTCCTCCTCGAGCGCCTCGATCAGCACGTCGGCCGAGAAGATGTAGATGCCCATGGACGCGAGGTTCGAATCGGGCTTATCGGGCTTCTCGGTGAACTTGGTGATGCGGCCGTCCTCGGGGTCGGTGGTCAGGATGCCAAAGCGGCTGGCCTCCTCCCACGGCACGGGCATAACGCTCACCGTGAGGTCGGCGTTGTTCTCAATGTGCGTCTTGAGCATCTTGCGGTAGTCCATGCGATACAGGTGATCGCCCGAAAGAATCAGGACGTACTTGGGGTCGTTGGCCTTAATGTAGTCGAGGTTCTGCGTAATGGCGTCGGCCGTGCCCGCATACCAGGCGCCGCCGGTCTGCGTCTCGTACGGCGGCAGGATCGACACGCCGCCGTCGCGGCTGTCCAGATCCCACGCCTCGCCGGAGCCCACATAGGCATGCAGCAGGTAGGGGCGATACTGCGTCAGAACGCCCACCGTGTCGATGCCCGAGTTGGAGCAGTTGGAGAGCGAAAAGTCGATAATGCGGAACTTACCACCAAAGCTAACCGCCGGCTTAGCGATCTTTTGGGTGAGTGCCCCCAATCGGCTGCCCTGTCCTCCTGCGAGGAGCATCGCGATGCATTCTTTCTTACTCATCGATTTCTCCTTCTGTCATCGATGTTTCTAACCCATTAGCGACGGGCACGGCGCAACGTCACGCCCGTCGAGTAATGCCGTGCTGGCATAGGGGAGCTCGCGCGCCTTTATGCGTGCCAGATCTCGTCGCGATACTCGCGAATGGTGCGGTCGCTCGAGAACCAGCCGCTCGAGGCGGTGTTGAGTAGGGCCTTGCGGTTCCAGGACTCCTGGTCGCCGTAGCTGTTCGTGAGCTTCTCCCACGCATCCACGTAGCTGCGGAAGTCGGCCATGACCAGGTCGGGGTCGTTGTTGTTCATGAGCTCGTTGTAGATGCTCTCGAAGTTGCCCGAAAGACCCGCAAAGGTGTTGTCCTTGAGCTCGTCCATCACGCAGCCCAGACGCTCGCGGTCGCCGTTGAGGGTATCCCACGCAAAGTAGCTGTTCGATGCCCAGAGCTGCTCGACCTCGGGAGCGGTCAGGCCAAAGATGGCCTCGTTCTCGCGACCGGCCAGGTCGGCGATCTCGATGTTGGCGCCGTCGAGAGTGCCCAGCGTAATGGCGCCGTTCATCATGAGCTTCATGTTGGACGTGCCCGAGGCCTCCTTGCCGGCCGTGGAGATCTGCTCCGAGATCTCGGCGGCGGGGTAGATGAGCTGAGCGTTGCTCACGCGGAAGTTGGGGATAAAGCAGACCTTCATGACCTCGTTGACGCGCGGGTCGTTGTTGATGACCTCGGCCACCGAGTTGATCAGGCGGATGGTCTCCTTGGCAAAGGTGTAGCTCGAGGCGGCCTTGCCGCTAAAGATGAAGGTCGTCGGCGTCACGTGGAAGTTGGGATCGGCGATGCGACGGTTGTAGATGTCCATCACCTTCATGATGTTCATGAGCTGGCGCTTGTAGGCATGGAAGCGCTTGACCTGGACATCGAAGACGGTGTTGGGGTCGATGACCAGACCGGTCTCGGCCTTAACGTAGGCGGCCAGACGCTCCTTGTTGGCGCGCTTTGAGGCACCCACGGCCTTCAGGAACTCGGTGTCGTTCTGGAACTCCTTGAGCTTCTCCAGCTCAAAGGCGTCCTTCAGCCAGCCATCGCCAATGGCCTCGGTCACGAGCTTGGCATAGGTGGGGTTGGCCTCGGCAAAGAAGCGACGGTGCGAGATGCCGTTGGTCTTGTTGTTGAACTTCTCGGGCGTTATGGCATAGAAGTCCTTGAGCACGATGTTCTTGATGATGTCGGAGTGGATCTTGGCCACGCCGTTGACGCTGTGGCTGCAGATCACGGACAGGTTGGCCATGCGAATCTCGCCGTCCCACAGAATGGCGGTCTGGCGCAGACGCTCCTGCCAGCCTTCCTGCGTGGTGTCGAACGACTCGTGCCAACGACGGCTGATCTCGTCGATGATCTGGTACACACGGGGTAGGAGCTTGGAGAACGTGCCGATGGGCCACTTCTCCAGAGCCTCGGGCAGAATGGTGTGGTTGGTGTAGCTCACGACCTGCGTCACGATGTTCCAGGCGTCGTCCCACTCGAGCTTCTTCTCGTCGATGAGGATACGCATGAGTTCGGGGCCGCACATGGCGGGGTGGGTATCGTTGGTATGGATGGCCACAAACTGCGGCAGCAGCTCCCAGTTCGGCCTGGAAGCTTTTGCGTGTATAAAACCCTCCATCGTGGCAGACCAGGCTTCCATCTGTATGGATCATATCATTGCCTGTATCCCGGATTGCCCGTTCAGAGACCGGTGAAACATCTTTGTTGTGATTTAAAAGTTTTTCGACACGTTCTATAATGTCCTCTCTTTTTAAATACAAATGTCCTTCGCCTTCTGCTTCTGACATAATATGCAAAATAGCAGCCTTAATACGAAGGGGATCATCTGCACGGAAATGTTTTGCCTTTACTGCAATCTGGTCAACAGTCAGAAATCCAAATCCATGAACCTCACAGAGCCGGAAAGGCTCCTCCTTCACGATCATAACTGCAGCAGGG
>CAJMRN010000124.1 GCA_905215815.1 uncultured bacterium
TTTCAATTTCTTCCTTTATCAGACTTCCTACACTTGAAAAGTGCGAACATAAAAACAGTTTCATCAGTATTCTCCTTTATATATAAATTCTTATTTGTTGAACTAAGCCGTGTTTACCATACGCTCCGATGAAAGAACGCCCCGATATAGTGAAATTTTGCCGTTTTCCTGCGTACGTGCGTACACACTCCACAAGAATTCTAAGGGGCCTGCCCCCTTAGCACACGGACTTTGGAACAAAGTCTAGTGTGTTACGCCTTGCCAGAGGTGTACAGGCTCCCGGTGCGCACGTACGTAGCAATTGCCATCAATGCGCCATATAGGTGGCGATCGAGTTCGCACAAAGCGACCTTGATCCCGTAAAACAAAAGGCAGGGTATCATCACCATGGTGATACCCTGCCTTTTGTTCGTTCCTGTTTACCGTTCCGAGTAGTCCTTCCGCAGAATTTCCGATAAAAAACGTACCTGAACCCTTTCTCGTAAAGAACCGGATTCGAGTACGAACTGAATGTTGGAGCAATAAAAACCACCACAAAGGTGCCTGTCCCCTTTGTGGTGGTTTTGGGTTAGAGCTAGAGCGTGTGTCCGTAGGCGTTGGCGGCCTTGATGGCGGCGGCGAACTTCTCGTCGGTGAAGGGCTCCGGGTTACCCTGCTTCCACTCGTTGGTGGCGTGGGCATACTCACACAGCGCCGGGATGTCGGCCTCGGTAAGGCCGACCTGCTCAAGCGTCACGGGCAGCCCCATCTGCTTGTTAAAGGCAGCGTAGTGCTTAAGGTTCTCGGTGTCGCCCGTGTAGGCGAACAACACGAGCACGCCCAGGCTCACGACCTCGCCGTGCAGGTAGGTGCCCTCACGCGGTATGCTGCAGGTGGCGTTGTAGAACGCGTGCGCCACGCTCGAGTTGTAGTAGTAATCGTTCTGGTTGGTCAGGTTCGAGACATAGCCCGTATTGACCACGATATCGAGTGCGATTTGCTTGACGGCCTCGCTCGACAGGTCCTGGCGCACGTCCTCAAGACCCTGGACGCCATAGGTAAACAGCGGCTCGGAGCAAGTGTGGGCAAGCGCCAGGCCAAGACCGGCGGTGTGCTCCAGGTTGCCGGCGCTCGTGGCGTACTCGACCTCGGGCTGTTTAGACAGGGCATCGCCCACGCCGGCCCAGAAATACTCTGCCGGTGCCTCGGCGATAATCTTGGGGTTGATGAAGATGTGCGCGGGGCGGTTGGGGTACGAATAGCCCTCGAGCGAGCCGTCGTCGTTGTACACGACGGCAATGGCGGTCGCGGCGGAGCAGTTGGAACAGATCGTCGGGACCGTGAAGACGATCTTCTTGAGCTCGATAGCTGCGGTCTTCACGGTGTCGAGCGCCTTGCCGCCGCCGCAGGCGATGAGCACGTCAGCTTCCTGGCAGGCGGGGGAGCTTACGACCTTGGCGATATTGGCGCGTGTGCTGTTGGTGCCGTAGACGCGCGTCTCGAGAATTTCGACGTCGGTACCCGCCAGCGCAGCTTCGATACCGGGAAGTGCTGCGGCCAGTGCCCGCTTGCCACCGATGATCGCGACCTTCTTCGCGCCGTACTCGGCCAGCGCGCCGGGCAGCTCGTCAAAGCAATCCTCGCTAACGGTGTAGTCGCTCATTCCAATCGTGCGCATAGCAACCTTCTTTCGTTCGATAAAGTGCTTTCAGGTATTTTGCTCCAAGAGAAGGTCCACAGCCGCGAGAAATTTCGAACGTATAAAACCAGTGTTGAGGGTTTTTCGCCGGCGCTGAACGTGCTAGCATACTCCGCATAAGCGTTGATGGGGACGAGTAGTCGGCCGTCCGCATGCTACAGAGAGCGGGGAGCGCTGAGAACCCGTGCATGCGACCGATGAAAATCACCCCGGAGCTGCGGTCCCAACGGACGTGCCGCGCAGGTTCGTCTTAGTAGACATCGCCGAGATGGTCGTCGAAACAGACCAGCCGAGTAACGGATGCGAGCGCGCGAATACGCGGGCGAGGGCATCTAAGCTGGGTGGTTAAGCGAAGAGCTTTTACGGGCAGACTGCCTGTTTTGTGGCGCTTCGTCCCAGCTTGTAGGGACGGGCGCTTTTTTGGTGCCCAGAGGGCGTGCGCGCCCACGACATGAAAGGGGTACCGTGGCAAACGAGTACAAGCAGACGATGAATCTGCCCAAAACCGGATTTCCCATGCGTGCCGGTCTTTCCAAGTCCGAGCCCAAGCGACTCAAGGACTGGCAGGACAACAAGGTCTACGAGCAAGTTCTAAAGAAGAACGAGGGGCATAAGAAGTTCGTGCTGCACGACGGCCCTCCGTACGCCAACGGCCCGATCCACATCGGCCATGCCATGAACAAGATCTCCAAGGACATGATCAACCGCTACTGGATGATGCAGGGCTATGAGGTTCCCTATGTCCCCGGTTGGGACTGCCACGGCCAGCCGATCGAGCACAAGGTCGAGGAAAAGCTCGGCACCGAGAAGTTCAACCAGACCTCCACGGCTAAGATCCGCGAGCTTTGCAATAAGTTCGCTGTCGAGAACATCGAGCTGCAGAAGGCCGGGTTCCGTCGCCTGGGCGTGCTCGGCGATTGGGACAACCCGTATCTGACGCTCTATCACCAGCATGACGCCGCCGACATCGAGGTCTTCAAGGCTATGTTCGACAAGGGCATGATCTATCGCGGCCACAAGCCCGTCCACTGGTGCAAGCACTGCCACACCGCACTCGCCGAGGCCGAGATTGAGTACTCTGACGAGACGAGCCCCTCCATTTTCGTGCGCTTCGAGATGACTTCCAAGCCCGCCGGCCTCGAGAACTTCGACGGCCCGGTCGACTTTATCATCTGGACGACTACGCCGTGGACCATCCCCTCCGACCAGGCCGTTTCCCTTAAGCCCGGCGCCGCCTATGTCGCCGTTGAGCACGAGGGTCGTGCCGAGGTCATGCTCGAGGACCTGGCTCCCAAGTGCTGCGAGGAGTTTGGCTGGGAGTACACCCCGGTTATGGTCGACGGCAAGCCCTACGTGGTTCCTGCCGAGACCTTCCACCACATCCACTACAAGCAGCCGATCTTCGACGGTGTCGAGGGCGTGGCGCTGCTGGCCGATTACGTCGGTGTCGATGACGGTACCGGTATCGTCCACAACTCGCCCGGCCACGGCGTCGACGACTACTTTGCCTGCCTCAAGGAGGGCATCACCGACATCTGCATGCCGGTCGATGACGACGGCAAGTTCTACACCGGTGAGGAGTTTGGCACCGGTGGCCCCTTCAGCGGTATGGATACCGATGAGGCCAACCCGCACATCATCGAGTTCCTGCGCGAGCGCGGCACCCTGGTCCTCGAGAAGAAGATCACCCACAGCTATCCGCACTGCTGGCGCTGCAAGCACCCGGTGCTCTTCCGT
>CAJMRN010000125.1 GCA_905215815.1 uncultured bacterium
GGTATAGGTACCGGACTCACCGACCTTCACGGTCACCTGCTTGTTCGCGGCGATAGCAGTGTAGAAGTCCACTTCCCCGTCCGCATCCTCTATATGGGCGATGACGGGCGTGGAGGTGTCCGCATCCCAGCCGTCAGCCTTCACCTCAAGGGATAGCACCATGTCCTGCTCCTCATCGTCCTTCGACTGCGACACCGCAGGGGCATTGGAATCTCCCGTCCAACTGGCATGTGAGATAGCGTAAGCCCCGCAGCCGATGAGAAGCGCCGCACAGAGGATTCCTGCACCAGCCGCGCAGACCTGTTTACGGGAGAACTCGCGCCCGAAGAGCTTGATTCGACCGCTATTTTCCATTCGTGAACACCGGGTCATACATCGTCTCTCCCAGCTTCAGAACCAGGCTGTCGTTACGTTTCTCGAGGGTATAGGCCACCGACGCCCCATCGGCCGTCAGCTCGCCCTTGTAAACGAGCGGGCGCGGTGTCGAGTCGGTATCCTTCGCCCTCTGGTCTTTGACCGTGAGGCTGTACTTTCCCGAATGGTCCGATGCGGCCCATTCGTCATCACTGGGACCTTGAGTGAACAGATAGCCCTTTTGGTTATACGACGCCTTCTTGAATGCGATCTTTCCGCTGTCGAAGTTGATCTCCTCGGGGCTCGCCATGGACTCCGGCCGGTTCGAGCGTTCCCATTCCTGCGATTCAAGCAGCTCTTTGACGCGGGCGACCGCCTTGCCGGTGTAGTCCTCGTAGTACTTCTTCGCATCGTCCTCGCTCAGGAAATAGCGCTCGCCGTACTCCTCGTCGCCAGAGGGGATATAGGCATCCGCATCGTCGGCCTTCTTGAGCGTCAGGGTACCGAGCTCGCTTGAGCTCAATACGATGTTCTCGTCTTCCTGCCTCCACGTTCCCGAGGACTCGAACGACCCTGCGTAATGCCAGCCGTCCCCGTCGTCGAAGGTGATCGTCGTCTCGGAACCCAGCTTGTTATTCGTCATCTTCCCGAGGGCGACGTTGTCGCAGACCGATATGTAATAGAGCGTCTTTCCCTTCACTCCCGTCGGTCCGCATCCGCTCAAGCCGCTCAATTCGGCAATCGACATCAGTCCGACAGCGCCCAAAAAGCCGCGCCGGGATACATTCATCGCCATGGCAGTTCTCCTTTGATTCATAGATGGTACTTACGGCGATCCCTTCAACCTGGAAAAGGGCCACGTGAGCATTGTATTGCAAATTGTCACTTATATAGGTGTGACTCATATAGGTCCGACTCAAATCATTGGCACCACCAGTCGGGAGGTACCAATGACTCAGCTAGATGCAAAAATGAAAGTCGGACTTCGCATCAAGGAATTGAGAAACGCTCTTGGATACAGCCAGGAAGCCCTTGCGTACTCGATAGAGATGTCTCGAACCTATTTTGCCGAGGTCGAAACCGGGAAACGGAACATCTCGATCGAGAACATAGAGCGCATAGCAAGGGGCCTTGGTGTTTCTCTAAGGGAGTTTTTCGATTCCGACCTGTTTACGGGGTGACTCGGTGACGGATCGCTGAAAAAATCTGTGGATGCGCGGTGCTGCTTCTCTTTATGCTATTCGAATATCGCGAGACCTGTTGACTTCTATTTCCGCCACGAATCGGCGGTGCAGGATAAGGCTCCACTACGTTTCGCCGGAGGCAAACGGCGCAACTCGGCGCGCCGAGTTCGAAAGCGCAGGTAGATGCCTGCGCCTAAAACGAAAAACACCCGCATCCGCGTGTAGCGCGCGGGCGCGGGTGCGTAGTTGATTGGGGCGTTTCCGCTGGATATGGGCGATTACGCGGCTAGAAGCCCTCGGGAACGTAACCTGCGGCCGTTTTCGGCTTCGTCGGCGCTGTCGACGTGGCGTCGGGGGCGGTCGGGCCCCGCCAAACCCTCGGTGCCGTCTCGTTCCTGATCTTGCGGCGAGCGGTTGATCGCTCCATGAGTGTTCGTTCGGCATCGGGTGACGTCATCCCGAGCATGGGTCCCACGAAAGTCTCGGTAACGTCCCTGCTGGGGAAGGCCATGGGTACGCCGTCGTGGATCACGAGGGCTCCCGTCTCGCGGCCGGTCCAACGCTGGAGCTCGTCGGGCGTGATGAGCGGCCTGCGGACGAGCCCCTCGCTCATGCCGGTTGACCCGGTGTTCGTTCCCTTCGTTCTACTTGTGGACTGCGCGATCGCGGTGTAGGAGCCCATCGATTCCGAGAGCTTGCGCGCCGTGTCGAGGTTGGAGCAGGAGAGAACGACCTTGTCCTTGAGGAGGTCGAGAATCGTCTCGGCCTCTTCTCGGCTGTAGCCGGAGACGGACTGGAGCTGGAGGAGCGACTGACAGAACCAGAGAACATGGACGCCTTCCGAGCGCATCTCTCCCAGGTCCTGGACAATCCTCTCGTTGCGGCCGAGGGATGCCGCCTCATCGAGGAGGAGGACGGTCTCGACGGGGCAGCGCCCGGCATGGCCCGCGGCGCAGGAGCGCAGCGCCGAGAGCGCTTGGGAAACGAACGTCTGGACGAGTCGCTTGTAGTTGCCCGTTGCAGAGGATGATGAGATGAAGACCACCGTGGGCTCCTCGCCGATGCCCCCGAGGCCGCACTCGTCATCGTGGAGCATCCGAGCCACGTTGCCGTCGACGTACTCGGTGAGGCAGTTGCTCAAGGTCGAGACGATGCCGGGCCCGCCCCCGTGCTCACCGTTGAGCCCGCCGAGGAAGGGGAGCGCGGGGTCTTCCGCGGGCAAAGACGCCGCCAGGGCGGCGATGCGGTCAAGCGGTCCCTGGTCGCCCGACGGCGAGATCGCGGCAGCGACGGACATGACGGTCTTCTCGTCTTCCGGGATGGACGCGTCCTCGATGAGGGCGAGGGAGATACCGACGAAGAGGTTCCGAGCGCCGTCGTAGAAGAACGGTTGGCTTTTCGACGGCGCGGGCACGATGCAGCGTGCGAGCTCACGCAGCTCCCGTGCACAGCCGCCGGCCCCCTCCGCCCCAAAGGCCTCCTTTGCCCTCTCGAGCGGATCGAATCGTACTGAGGATGCAGGCGCGTCGAACATCACGTCGACGATGCGGTGAGTGCCCGTCTTCTCGAACACAGGCTCAAGGAAGGCCCTGAGCTCGCCCTTGATGTCGTTGATGATGAGGGAGCGGCCTTGCTCAAAGTTTGCCAAGGCTGACAAAATGGCGACGCGGCGGCTCTTGCCCTCGCCGCTCTCGGCGAG
>CAJMRN010000126.1 GCA_905215815.1 uncultured bacterium
GTGGGGCGCGATGTGAAACACAAGCCGTTTCACATCGCGCCCCACGTCATCTGCCCTCTCGTGCGATAATCCTCCGCAGAAGCCACCGACAGCAGAGGGAGTTTGTGATGAAGGTTCTTTTGGTCAATGGCAGTCCCAAGGCAAACGGCAACACCGCCCGCGCACTCGCCGAAGTCGCCGAGCAGCTCAATACCGAAGGCATTGATACCGAGGTGTTTCAGCTGGGCGCCAAGCCCATTCGCGACTGCATCGGCTGCGGTCAGTGCGGCAAACTTGGCGGTCGCTGTACCTTTGACGACGACGTGGTGAACGAGCTCATCGCTGCCGCCGAGCAGGCAGATGGCTTTGTCTTTGGCTCACCCGTCTACTATGCGCACCCCAGCGGACGCATCCTTTCGGCCCTCGATCGCGCCTTCTATGCAGGCGGACATGCCTTTGAGCACAAACCCGGCGCCGCAGTCGCCGTCGCCCGTCGCGGCGGCACGTCGACCACGTTCGATGTGCTCAACAAGTACTTCACCATTAAGCAAATGCCCGTGGTTGCTTCCACCTACTGGAACAACGTGTTTGGCCGCGTGCCCGGCGACGCCGATGGGGACGCCGAGGGCCTTGCCACTATGCGAAACATCGGCAAAAACATGGCCTGGCTCCTGCGCTGTATCGAGGCAGGACAGGCTGCCGGCATCAACGCACCCGAGGCAGATCGCGCAACGACCAACTTCATTCGATAGAGCGGCGGGGCCATGAATATTCAAATCTTCGGGACTAAGAAGTCCTTCGACACCAAGAAGGCCCAGCGCTATTTTAAGGAGCGCCGCATTAAGGTGCAGTTTATCGACCTTAAGGAAAAGGAGATGAGCAAGGGCGAGCTCACGAGCGTGATACAAGCGGTCGG
Organism: uncultured bacterium; assembly: GCA_905215815.1. Taxonomy (GTDB): domain Bacteria; phylum Actinomycetota; class Coriobacteriia; order Coriobacteriales; family Coriobacteriaceae; genus Collinsella. The sequence goes on from CAJMRN010000126.1 coordinate 896, forward strand.
CAGCATCGACAAGCTGCTCAACCCCAAGGCCAAGGACGAGGAGACGCTCGCGCTCATCCAGCACCTCACCCCCAGTCAGCGCTTCGATAAACTGCTCGAGAATCAGCAGGTCTTGGCCGAACCCATCGTGCGCAACGGCAAAAAGGCCACCGTCGGTTATTGCCCCGATGTATGGGGAGCCTGGGAGTAGCCTGTGTTATTTGCCGGCGCGTGGGTATAAGAGCAGGCGTTTGGCATATGATTCAACTGTAAGCCATGTCTAACAAAGGAGGGCACATGCCCAACAAACCCGTGAAGATCATCATGCTTACCGGCTACCTCGGTGCCGGCAAGACCACACTGCTCAACCACATCCTCGCTAACGACGGCGGCATCCGCGCCGCCGTGATCGTCAACGATATCGGCGAGATCAACGTCGACGCCAGCCTTATCGCTGACGGCGGTCTTTCCGAGACCGATGACCTGATCCCGCTCACCAACGGCTGCATCTGCTGCACGCTTTCGGACGACCTTGCCAACCAGCTGCAGGGCATCGCCGACTCGGGCGACTTCGACTACATCATCATCGAGGCTTCGGGCATTTGCGAGCCCATCCCCATCGCCTACACCATCTCGAGCTTCTGCGACGAGGCCAAGGTGGGCGGCGAGCCCAAGCTCGCGCTCGACAACATCGTGGCCGTGGTCGATTGCGCCCGCATGTACGACGAGTTCAACGGCGGCCGCGACCTGCTGGCAGAGGATATCGACGAGGACGACATCGAAAGCCTGCTCATCCAGCAGATCGAGTTCTGCTCCACGCTGATCCTCAACAAGACCGATACCGTGAGCCCTGAGCAGATCGCCGAGCTCAAGGCCATCGTGCGTAGCCTGCAGAAAGACGCCGTGATTGACGAGGCCCAAAACGGCGAGGTCCCCATGGAGGAGCTGCTCGACACCGACCGCTTCGACTTTATGCGCGCCTACAACTCCGCCGCCTGGATCGAGGCCATGGAGCATCCCGAGGAACACGAAGACCCCGAGGTGCTCGAGTACGACATCGAGACCTTTGTGTACTCGCGCCGCAAGCCGTTCGACCTGCAGAAGTTCACCAATTTTGTTGAGCAGGAGTGGCCCGACGAGGTCATCCGCGTCAAGGGTCCGCTGTGGCAGGCCGGCGATCCGGACATGTGCTACATGTTTGAGCAGGCCGGCCACCAGATGCGCCTGATGGAGAACGGCCTGTTTGTCGACTCGGCGCCCGAGGGCGAAAAACAGAAGATCATCGACGAGAACCCCGAAATCATGCAGATTTGGGACGACGAGACGGGCGACCGCATGACGAGTCTGTGCATCATCGGCCGTCACATGGACAAGGATGCGCTCATCGCCTCCCTCGATGCCTGCCTGACCGACTGGCACCGCGCCTAGGTTTATTCAAGCGGATATTTTTCCGCCTACGTAACCGCCAAGCCACCACGAAGGTGCCCTTCGTGGTGGTTTTTCGTTCTGAGTCAAGGAGATTCATGTTCAACATTGTGCTGTATGCGCCCAAAATTCCGGCCAATACGGGCAATATCGGCCGCACCTGCGTGGTTACCGGCGCCCGCCTGCATCTGGTGGAGCCGCTGGGCTTTTCGCTCGACGACAAGACGGTACGTCGCGCCGGTCTGGGCTACTGGCAAAACTTGGACGTGACGACCTATGCCGGCTGGGAGGCTTTCCTTGCGCGCAACGACCTCTCCCCCGCCGATGGTCGCCTGCACCTGCTGACCAAAAAGGCACGCCGCACCTATGCGCAGAGCACCTACCGCGATGGCGACTACTTGGTCTTTGGCAGCGAGAGCTCGGGTATTCCCGAGCCACTGCTTGCCGCGGCGCCCGAGCGTTGCGAGCGCATCCCGATGCTGCGCGATTGCGACTCACTCGATAACGCCGAGGCCTGGGAAGCCCACGAGGAATCGCTGGGGCATATCGAGGACGGCCATGAGGCCATCCTTCGGCAGGATATCTGCGGCAACTTCGTCAATCCGGACGACTACCGCATCAGCGCACTCAACCTCTCCAACAGCGCCGCCATCGTCCTCTACGAGGCCCTGCGCCAAACAGGCTTTGCCGGCATGTAAAACCTGCCATTAGGGGACGGGGTAAAAATGGTAGACTTTCAAACTCTCTAGTCCTTGACAAAATGGTTTTGACATCAAATGCGGCAAAGGGACAGTCCCTTTGCCGCATTTGACTGCTAACAATTCACGTCAGAATTCAAGGCTTATAGGACAAAATGTGTGTCCCGATAGAACATCCGTTTCCATCCATTAATC
>CAJMRN010000127.1 GCA_905215815.1 uncultured bacterium
GTCGCTTCGTTGGATTCGCTCGAACGACAATCGCGTGCAAATTTCATAGTCTGCCTCGTCTTTCGTGTAGCCATTGAGCCATGCCCCGCCGCTCGCAATCACACCGGGACGCACGGCACGCCCAGAATCTAGGAACGGTAGTCACCGTTGATGGAGATATATTCGTGCGTGAGGTCGCAGGTCCACACGGTCGTCGCCGCATCGCCTGCGCCGAGATCGGCCGAAATCACAATCTCGGGCGCCTCAAAACGTCGCAGGGCCTCGTCCTCATCGAAGGGGACCGTCAGGCCATCGCGACAGACGGGCATGCCCATCATGTCGATGGAAACATCTTCCTGGTTAAACTTCACGCCGCACTTACCGAGTGCCATGGCAACGCGGCCCCAGTTGCAATCGTGTCCGGCGATGCAGGTCTTGACGAGCGGCGAGTTGGCAACTGCGCGCGCCGCGATATCGGCCTCCTCGTCGTTGGCGGCGCCGGTGACGTTAACCGTCACGAGCTTTGACGCACCCTCGCCATCGGCCGCGATGTTGCGCGCCAGGCTCTCGCACACCTCGTGCACGGCAAAGGCCAACTCGTCAAAGGCGTCAGTGCCCTCGACGATAGCCTCGGTATCAGCGGCAGCAGCGCCAGAAGCAAGCATGATGCAGGTGTCGTTGGTCGAGGTATCGGAATCGACTGTCACCTTATTAAAGGTCTGCTTAACGGTCGAGAGCAGTAGGGTGTGGAGCGCCGCCGGCTCGACGGGGGCATCGGTCGTAATGACCGCGATCATGGTGGCCATATTGGGCATGATCATGCCCGAGCCCTTGCACATGCCGCCCACCGTATAAGCGTTGCCCGCATGGCCCACAGCCTCACTGCGATAGCGAACGGCATACTCCTTGGAGTGCGTATCGGTCGTCATGATGGCACGGGCCGCATTGGCACCGCCATGGGCAGAGAGCGCCTCGTAGGCGGACGGAACAGCCGTCTCAAACGTGTCGATCGGCAGAATCTGTCCAATCACACCCGTGGATGCAACTAGGATCTGCTGGGGCTCACAGCCGATAACCTGCGAGGCGATGTTGCAGGTCTCGCGCGCGCAGGCAAGGCCGGTCTCGCCCGTGGCGGCGTTCGCGTTGCCGGAGTTGATTGAAACACCGGCGATAATGCCATAGCCCTTGTCCGCACCGCCCAGGTTGGCACGGCTCACCTGCACGGGCGCCGCGCAAAAGCGGTTGGTCGTAAACACGCCGGCGCCGGGACAGGACCTATCGGGCACGACGAGCGCATAGTCCAAGCGCTCGGGATTCTTCCGGAATCCCGCATGGATGCCTGCGGCCTTAAAGCCGGCAGCTGCCGTAACGCCACCCTCGACGGCGCGAATCTTAATATCAATCAGGTCGGTATTCATCGTCCCTACGACTCCTTATATCAGACAAAAAAACGGGCATCGGCTGGCACGCCATACCGGTCGCAATTAGTAGACCAGCTTAAAAGTGGCGCCCAACTCGATACTCGACTACCAAATCGTTAACAATCGAATGTGCTACACCGGGCACGCCACTGTGGGCAAGCCTCGTCGCTCGTCAAAGCCAAAAACGATGTTGGCGCACTGGACCGCCTGGCCTGCTGCACCCTTGCACAGATTGTCGATAGCACCCGTCGCCACCAGCACGCCCGCGCGCTTGTTGAGCGCAAGACCGATCTGGGCAGCGTTGGTACCGACGACCGAAGCCGTCTTGGGCTGCTGGCCGGCATCGAGCACGCGCACAAAGGTGCGACCGGCGTAGAACTTCTTGTAATGGTCGACGACGTCCTCAAGGGCCAACGTGTCGAGAGTCTGCGGCGCGAGCGGCATCGTCACCGTGGAAAGCAGACCGCGCTTGAGCGGTGCCAAGTGCGGAGTAAAGACGACGCGATCGGTCAGGCCCAGGATCTGCTCAATCTCGGGCGTATGGCGATGCTTGCCCACGCCATAGGCCTCCAGGTTCTCGTCCGCGCTACAAAAATGGGTGCGGGCGTTGCAGGACTTACCGGCACCCGTCACGCCACTAATGGCATCGACGATTACGGGGCCGTTCTCGGCCACCCAGCCCGCACGCACGGCAGGAGCGGCTGCAAGGCTCGTTGCGGTGGGATAGCAGCCGGCGCAGGCGACCAACACGGGCCTGCCAGCGGCATGGCTGGAAGCAGCGGTCCCTAAGTCCTGGCAGAACAGCTCGGGCAGGCCGAAAGCGCGGATCTTGAGCAACTCGGGGCTCGTGTGCTCGGCGGCATACCATGCCTCAAAGACAGACGCGTCGCTCAGACGGTAATCAGCCGAAAGATCAAAGCAGGAAACGCCTGCGGCAAGCAGTGCAGGCACCTGTGCCATGGCAGCCGTGTGCGGCACGGCAAGAAAAACCGCATCGCAGCTCTTGAGCTCGGGGGCGTCATGCGTGGTGAAAACCAGGTCGCTCACGCCAGCAAAGCTCGGATACACCGCGGACAGCGGCTGGCCGGCATCGGCGTTGGACGTAATGGCCACAAGTTCAAACTCGGGATGGCCGAACACGAGGCGAATGAGCTCGGCTCCGGCATATCCAGCCGCGCCGACGATTCCAACCTTCAAAGACATATCAGACTCCTTGTCTGCGATTTATGCACCGATGCGCATTTCGCAGCGGTCGTTATGAAGTGATTTGAAACTTTAGCACCAAAAGATGCATAAATACGTAAATGGCTTGCGTGTTCATGCATTGAAACATTCCCGACACATTCGCTTGAAGGAATTGACAAATGGATGGTTCCCGTCGGCATATCTGTCTCCTAATGTTGTTCTTACTTTTATAGATTACATGAAGAAGAAAAGAGCGACAACCATGAAAGAACTGGCAAATCTATATGAGATGGATAAGCTGTATGCTCATCAGATGCAGATGACACAGGAAATCATTGACAGTAATCGTAGTATCGATAATCAGCTGAGATTCAGCAATATGATCGGAATGTATCAGATTATTCAGATGGATAACATTAAAGACTTTTTCAGAAGATATTGGTAGGAGG
>CAJMRN010000128.1 GCA_905215815.1 uncultured bacterium
CAGCGTCGGCCGGTCCGCCGTTCGGTAGAACGGCGGAACAAAACGCTTTAGCGGGCTGGATTGCGTGGGTTGCTTGGTTGTTGCTACAGTAGCAGGGCGTGCCGGGGGTCCGGTGCGCCCTGTTTTTATTTGACCATGAGGCGGCACGCAGCCATACGCGTGCGGACACCACGCCCAGATTGAGTGCGAGGATGTTCCATGGCCCAATACGCTGCTAACGAAATCGAAAACTTGCCCGATAGCCCTGTAGCCCGTGAGGATTTGGGCGCGGGCGGTATTCCCCGGGGCGCCGGCGCTCGCTCGCCGCTGTTCTGGAAGGTTCTGCTCCTTTCGGTGGCGGTCATCTGGGGCTACTCCTTTACCACTATGAAGGACGCGCTCGGCACCATTCCGGTGTTCGCGCTGCTCTATGTACGCTTTCTGCCCGCAGCGCTGGTCATGTTTGCCGTCTTCCACAAGCGCATCATCGCGCACCTCAACGCTCGCAACCTGATCGTTGGCCTGAGTATGGGCGTGCTCATGTGGGCGGCCTATGCGTTGCAGACGGTCGGTCTGGCACATACTACGGCGGGCAAGAATGCTTTTTTGACGGGTACGTATTGCATCCTTGTGCCGTTCGCCAGCTATTTCCTGAGCGGAGAAAAGCTCACGCGCTATAACTTGGGTGCCGCGCTGCTGTGCCTAGCGGGCATTGGCCTCGTCGCACTCGATAGCGTTGAATTCAACATCGGTGACGTCATTACGCTGGCGGGTGCGGCCTTTTTCGCCATCCAGATGGCGGTGACTGCCAAGTACGGTCGCAAAATGGACATCAACGTCATCACGTTTTGGATGTTTGTGGGCAACGGCGTGCTGAGCCTGGCAACGTCGCTGCTATTCGAGACCCAAGCGCCTCTGTCCGTGTGGACGCCGAGCTTTATCAGTGCGATGGCGTTTCTCTCGGTGGGCTGCACATGCGCGGCTCTGCTCATCCAAAACGTCGGCCTGGCGCATGTCCCGGCCTCGACGGGCTCGCTGCTCCTTTCGATGGAGTCGCCTTCGGGTGTGCTGTTCTCGGTGCTGCTGATGGGGGAGGCGCTCACCTCGCGCCTGCTCGCCGGCTTCGTGCTTATCTTCCTGTCGATTATCTTGAGCGAGACTCACTTCGATTTTTTGCGTCGAAAGCCGCGCCCGCAATTGTAAACAACTTGTTGCGCCGCCCTCCCGGGGCGGCATTTTTTATGCCTCGCCCTTAAAGTTGTACCTTGCACTTTATGCTATCAAAGTGCTTGCTGCAAAAACGATACTGGAGGGCATCTATGGCACCAGCTTTGTCCGATCTTCAACCGCAATCAGCGCCCAAGGCCACCGCAGCGGCGCAGACCGCTATCGGTGACGGTCTTGTTGCAGAAGCTCAGGCTTTTGCAGACGAGCTCGCTGCGTGGCGACACGATCTCCACCAGATGCCCGAGCTGGGTAATAGCCTCCCACAGACCTCTGCGTATATCCAAGCGCGCCTGACCGAGATGGACATCCCATTTGCCACGCTCGTCGATGGTTCCTGCGTTGTGGGCCTTGTCGGCGCCGGTGCCGCCGCGGCCCAGGGTAATGGCGTCTGCACGAATGAGCAGGCCGGTACGGTCATCATGCTCCGAGGCGACATGGACGCCCTGCCCGTTGCCGAGGAATCCGGCGAGTCCTTTGCATCCACCAACGGCTGCATGCATGCATGCGGACACGATATGCACGCGACGGCACTGCTTGGTGCGGCTCGTATGCTCAAAGCGCGCGAGACTGAGCTTGTTGATGCCAACGCCACGGTTAAGCTGCTGTTCCAGCCGGGCGAGGAAACCTTTGAGGGTGCCCGCGCCGCCATCGCCGACGGTCTGCTGCAGAACCCGCGCCCTCAGGTCGCCTTTGCCATGCATGTCAATAGCCAGTCGCCGCTTGGCCTGGTGCTTTACGGCAGCCCGGCGCTCTCGGGCGTGTACGGTTTCCGCATCACGCTGCAGGGCAAGGGCGGTCATGGCTCGAGCCCCGAGATCTGCATCGACCCCATTACGGCGGGTGTGCACGTGCATCTGGCACTTCAGGAGCTCATTGCTCGCGAAGTGCCGGCGGCCAAGGAGGTCGCACTGACCGTGGGTAAGTTCGCCGGCGGTCAGGCCGCAAATGTCATCCCCGACACTTGTGTGCTCGAGGGAACGCTGCGTGGCTTCGATGTCGAGCTCATGGCTCATCTCAAGGAACGTATCGCCGAGGTCGTCAACGGCGTGGCCGCAACGTATCGCACGTCGGCCACCATCGAGACGCTCTCGGATGTTCCCCCGCTCGTACTCGATGACGATATGACGCAAGCGTCGCTTGGCTACGTGGACGCGGTGCTGCCCAAGGCCGCCTTCCTGCCGCTGTTCCACGCCATGGCGAGTGAGGACTTCGCGTTGATTTCGAGCGAGATCCCGAGTGCGTACTTTACCGTGGGCGCCGCTGTAACCGATACGGATGAGCATTTTGCCCAGCACCATCCCAAGGCGCGCTTTAACGATGCCGAGCTGCCGCTCGGTGCCGCAGCTTATACCGCTGTCGCTTTGGGCTACATCGCCGACCACCGATAGCACCCAATCTTGCTACTCGTTTGTTTAAAAAGGAGCAGTATGTCCCAGCAACGCAAGTTCTTCCCCGGCTGGCTCGTCGTGGCCTCCGGCTTTATGATCACGGCCACGTGTTACACGATTTTCGTCAACTGCATGAGCCTGTTTCAGCCGCTCATCGTAAGCGACCTCGGGATTACGCTTGCGCAGTACAACATCTCCAACGCCATCTCCACCGTGGTGAGCGTTATCGGATCGCTTGTCATCGGCCATGTTGCCGATAAGGTAAGCGGCCGCGTTTTGGGTTCCCTCACTGTAATCGCCACCTCTGCCGTTCTTGCCGGCATGAGCTTTGTCGGTGAGCTATGGCAGGTCTACGTGCTCTTTTCTGTTCGCTCCGTTCTGTCTGTGGCTGCCCTGGAAG
>CAJMRN010000129.1 GCA_905215815.1 uncultured bacterium
CCTTGCCAATGGCGGGAATCACGCGCACGGCCGTGGTCTTATTGTTGATGACGCCGATGGCCATCTCGTCGGCGATGATGCCGGCGATGGTCTCAACCGGGGTGTCGCCGGGGATGGCGATCATGTCCAGGCCGACGGAGCACACGCAGGTCATGGCCTCGAGTTTCTCGAGCGAAAGCGCGCCGGCCTCGACGGCGGCGATCATGCCAGCATCCTCGGACACGGGGATAAAGGCGCCCGAGAGGCCACCGACGCTGGAACTGGCCATGACGCCGCCCTTCTTGACGGCGTCGTTGAGCATGGCGAGCGCGCAGGTCGTGCCCGGGCCACCGCAGGTGCCCACGCCGATAATCTCGAGGATGCGGGCAACGGAGTCGCCAATGGCGGGCGTAGGCGCCAGCGACAGGTCGACGATGCCCTTCTCGACACCCAGTCGATGGGCGGCCTCGCGGCTCATGAGCTCGCCGGCACGGGTGATCTTAAAGGCGGTCTGCTTAATCTTCTCGGCGACTTCCATCATCGAGGCGGAGTCGGGCAGCTTCTCCAGGGCTGCCGCCATAACGCCGGGGCCCGAGACGCCAACGTTGATGACGGCGTCGGCCTCGCCACCGCCGTGGACGGCGCCCGCCATAAACGGGGAGTCCTCGACCATGTTGGCAAAGCAGACAAACTTGGAGGCGCCAACGGAATCCTCATCTGCCGTAAGCTTGGCGGCATCGATGATGGTCTGGGCGGCCATGAGCACGGCGTCCATGTTGATGCCGGCACGCAGGCTGGCGACGTTGACGCTGGAGCAGACGCGGCTGGTGGTAGCGAGCGCCTGGGGGATGGACTGGATGACGCGGCGGTCGGCGTCGCCGATGCCCTTCTGAACGAGCGCGGAGAAGCCGCCCAGGTAATCGATGCCGAGCGTCTCGGCCGCGCGGTCGAGGGCATGCGCGATGGGGGTGAGGTCCTCATCCTTGCAGCATGCGGCGATCTGTGCCACCGGGGTGACGGAAACGCGCTTGTTGACGATGGGGATACCGTACTCGCGCTCGAGGTTCTCTGCGGTCTCGACCAGGTGCTCAGCCGTGTGCGTCACGTGGTCGTAGATCTTCGTGCACATGCGGTCGAGGTTCTCGTCGCCGCAACCCATGAGCGAAACACCCATGGTGATGGTCCTGATGTCGAGGTTCTGCTCCTCAACCATGCCGCGGGTTTCCGCGATTTCTGCGGGCGTGATCGCCATCCTTGCACTCCTATCTGCCAAAACGAGCATAGTCTTATCTATTCTAACGTGCCGCACGTGCCAAGTGGCGCGTGCGGCACGTTTTGGTGCTCGGTTGTTTCCGTTGTGTTACTGCCCAAAGACCTCTTCGGCGATGCGCGCGCTTTCGGCGGCATCCTTGGCGTAGTAGTCCGCGCCGATCTGCTTGGCGTATTCGGGGGTGAGCACGGCGCCACCTACGATGATCTTGACGCCCGGAACCTCGGCATGGAGCAACTTGATGGTCTCCTCCATAGCGACGACCGTGGTGGTCATAAGCGCCGAGAGGCCGACGAGCTTAATGTCGCGCTCCCGTACGGTCTTGAGCACCTCTTGCGGGTCGACGTCGCGGCCTAGGTCAAAGACGGTATAGCCGTAGTTATCGAGCAGCATCTTGACGATGTTCTTACCGATGTCGTGGATATCGCCTTTAACGGTGGCCACGCAGATCTTGCCCTTGTCGGCAATCTCGCCGGCGGGCATCAGGCGCTTGATGGTGTCAAAACCCACGCGCGCGGCCTCGGCCGAGGCCATAAGCTGCGGCAAGAAGAACTTGCCCTGGTCAAAGAGGACTCCGACCTCATCGAGGGCGGGGATAAAGTGATTGTTGATGAGGTCCATGGCGTCATGGTCTGCCAGCAGACGCTCGGTCTCGGCCGCGATTTCGCCCTTGCGGCCCGAGACGACCATGCGACGAATCGGGTCGTCGTTGCCGTCGGTGCCGGTGGTGCCAGCAGCGGGCGCGGCGTCGGTCGATACCGCCTGAGCCGCCGCCGGATTCGCGGCGATCTTGTACGGATCGGTCCAGCCGGCGTAGCGCTCGATGTATCCGGTCGAGCCCTCGTCCTCAACGCTCAGCACGCGATAGCTGTAGACGGTATCCATAAAGCGCTTGGAGCCCGGGTTCATGATGGGGGCGTCCAGGCCCGCGCCAAAAGCGGCAGCCAAAAAGACCGAGCCCAGCAGCGGGCGGGCAGGCAGACCAAAGCTGATGTTCGACACGCCGAGCGCGCATTTGACGCCCAGACGCTCCTTGCACAGGGACATGGCGCGCAGGATCTGTTCGGCCTGGCGTTGATTGGTCGAGGCGGTCATGACCAGACAGTCGATGAGGATGCGGTCCGGGCCGATACCGTAGCGGGCGGCCTCGGCCACGATGCGCTCGGCGATGGCGAAGCGAGCTTCGGCGGTATCGGGGATGCCGCCTTCATCGAGCGTGAGGCCGACGACGTTGGTGCCGTAATGGGCGACCAGCGGAAAGATCTCATCCATGATCTGCTGCTTGCCATTGACCGAGTTGATGATGGGCTTGCCGGCGTAGCGGCGCACGGCGGCCTCGACGGCTGCGGGGTCGGTGGAGTCGATCTGCAGCGGCAGCAGCATGGAGCCCTGGAGCTGTTCGGTCGCCTGTTGGATGATCTTGACCTCGTCGATCTCGGGCAGGCCCACGTTGACGTCCAGGATGTCGGCGCCCTG
>CAJMRN010000130.1 GCA_905215815.1 uncultured bacterium
ACCTACAACAGCGCGGTTAACAGCCGCGTGCTCTACCATTGAGCTACCGAGGAATTAAAAAGCCCAACGGAAAGGGCTGAAAAATTCTGGCTCCCCGGGTAGGACTCGAACCTACAACAGCGCGGTTAACAGCCGCGTGCTCTACCATTGAGCTACCGAGGAATTAAAAAGCCCAACGGAAAGGGCTGAAAAATTCTGGCTCCCCGGGTAGGACTCGAACCTACAACAGCGCGGTTAACAGCCGCGTGCTCTACCATTGAGCTACCGAGGAATAGGTGCGTGCTCTCAAGCAACGAAGTTTATTATACGGACGAATCAGCTTAGGGCAAGAACTTTTTTGAGAATTTTTCCGACCTAGTCATTGGGGACGTCCCCAATGACTACCCAACGACTACATGAAAGCGCCCCCAAGCGGATGTGCTTGAGGGCGCTTCTTGCTTGCGAGGTTAAGACTCAATATAGTCTTTGAGCTTGCTGGAGCGGCTGGGGTGACGGAGCTTGGCCAGGGTCTTGGACTCGATCTGACGGATGCGCTCACGCGTGACGCCAAACTCGCGGCCGACTTCCTCGAGCGTACGGGGATGTCCGTCAACAAGGCCAAAGCGCAGCTCGATAACCTTGCGCTCACGATCGGCAAGCGAGTCGAGCACCTGGGTGAGCTGCTCCTGCAGCATGGAGAAGCTGGCGGCATCGGGCGGAACGATAGCCTGGGAGTCCTCGATGAAGTCGCCCAGCTGGGAATCCTCTTCCTCGCCGATAGGGGTCTCGAGCGACACGGGCTCCTGCGAAATCTTCTGGATCTCGCGGACGCGGTCGGCACTCATGTCCATCTCGGCACCGATCTCCTCGGGGGTCGGATCGCGACCCAGGTCCTGGAGAAGCTGGCGCTGCACGCGAACAAGTTTGTTGATGGTCTCGACCATGTGCACGGGAATACGGATGGTACGGGCCTGGTCGGCGATAGCGCGCGTGATGGCCTGACGGATCCACCACGTGGCGTACGTGGAGAACTTAAAGCCCTTCTGGTAGTCGAACTTCTCGACGGCGCGGATCAGACCGAGGTTGCCCTCCTGGATCAGGTCCAAGAACAGCATGCCGCGACCGACGTAGCGCTTGGCGATGGAGACGACCAGACGCAGGTTGGCGCTGATGAGCGCCTGCTTGGCCTCGAGACCCACGTTCTCGATACGGGTCAGGCGACGCATCTCGGCGCGGGTAAGCTCGATCTCGCCCGCCTCGGCGGCCTCGAGCTTCTCGGTGGCATCGAGACCGGCCTCGATCTTCATGGCCAGATCGACCTCTTCGGAGGCGGTCAGCAGGTCGACCTTACCGATCTCCTTAAGGTACATACGAACCGGGTCGCCGGTCAGCATCACCGTGGAGGCATCGATGCCGCGCACGCGCGAGCGCGAACGGGACGTACGCACGGTGCGCTTCTTCTTGCTCTTGGAAGAACCCATCTCGGCGTCGGCCTGACGGGCCATCTTAAGCTCGTGATCGTCGAGTGAACCGGAATCGTGCTCGTCGTCATCGAAATCATCGGTATCGCTATCGTTATCGTCATCTTCGACGCCCATGGGAGCGTCGTCGTTTCCGCTCGCGGAGATAATCTGGATGCCGCTGTTGCGCAGCGCGGAATACACCGCGTTGAGTTGCTCGTCAGATACATCGATATCCTTCAGGGCGACCTGAATCTCGTCCTCGGTTACCGAAGTCCTGTTTGAGCCGTTGCCCATGAGCTTTGCAACGTAGGATTCCAGCCCAGTACCCGTGCTCTCACTCTTATTTGGCACAGATTCTCCCTTCATAGTCCACAGGACTCATTACTTTAGCACACACCTACACGTCTATACCCAAAATTCAGACTGGATATAGGCGCAAATACGCTGGTTGACCACAACATCTAGGCCTGCTCGGCGCCCGCAGTCTCCAAACCGATCAAACGGAACGGATCCGCCACGCCGCCGATCGACTTTTGGAGCTCACGCTGGCGCTGAGAATCTTGCATCGCCTGCATCGTCAGCACACGGCGTGCCTCATCGTCGAGCGACCGGTCCTGGCGAAGCTTGGCCTGTGCGGCGCGCATGCGGCGCTTGATGGTGTAGAGCTCGAGGGTGTCGAGCATAAACACGATGTTCGTCTCGGTGGGGTGCTTACTCGTCGACGAAATGCGCCCGGCACTAACAAGCGACGCTGCCTCGGGACACACGGCGCGCGCCGCATCCATGCACGCCGTGGGGTCGGTGCCCGGCGGCGTCGCGAGCACGGCCCACGCGATGGACTCGTGACGCGGATCCACCCACTCGATCGAGCAGATGCGATCGGCATACGTGCGGAACAGGTCGGGGTAGCTCGTGAGCATCGTCAGCAGCTCGCGCTCCCCCGCCAAAGACTTTCGCTCTAGGTCGGTCAGCACAATCGGCATCGTCGGCGACGCGGGCGCGCCCATTATATCGGCGACCGGTGCCGCGCCATCCATACCAACCGGCACATCAATCGGCGGCATATCGTCGACAGCCTCGACCGGCGCGGCCCCGTAGGCCTCGAGCGGCACATAGTCGTACGGTTCTTCCTCGACCGGTGCGGACACCGGCGGCGTCGCCCCCGACGCCCAAGCGCCGCGAGGCGCCCCCTGCGAACCAGACGCCCGACCGCCCGCGCTGCCTGCACGCTCGGCCTGCGCCCGCTGGCGCTC
>CAJMRN010000131.1 GCA_905215815.1 uncultured bacterium
CGCCGCGCTACGGCACCCCGCAGCAGCTCATGCACTTTATCGATGCGTGCCACGAGGCGGGCATCGGCGTGATCATGGACTGGGTACCCGGCGGTTTTTGCGCCGACTCCCACGGTCTTGCTACCTTTAACGGCCACATGCTGTTTGAGCACGAGATTCACCCCAACTGGGGCACACACAAGTTTGACTTCGCCCGCGGCGAGGTCCGCTCCTTCCTGGTCTCCAACGTGCTGTACTGGCTCGAGAACTTCCACGTGGACGGCATTCGCATGGACGGCGTGTCCAGCATGCTATACCTCAATTTTGGCATCGACGATCCCGGCCAAAAGAAGTTCAACAAGTACGGTACCGAGGAGGATCTGGACGCCAGCGCGTTTATCCGTCAGGTCAACTGCGCCGTAGAGGCACACTATCCCGACGTGATGATGATGGCCGAGGAGTCCACCGCGTGGCCGCTCGTGACCTATCCGCCGCAGGACGGCGGCCTGGGCTTCCACTACAAGTGGGACATGGGCTGGATGAACGACACCCTGCACTACATGCAGACCGATTTTCCGTGGCGCCCCGGCAACCACGGCCTGCTCACGTTCTCCATCATGTACGCCTTTACCGAGAACTTCATTTGCCCGCTGAGCCACGACGAGGTCGTGCACGGCAAGTGCTCGCTCATTGGCCGCATGCCGGGTGACTGGTGGCGCCAGTTTGCCGGCCTGCGCACGCTGGCCTTTTACCAGATGACGCACCCCGGTGCCAAGCTCAACTTTATGGGCAACGAGATCGGCCAGTTTATTGAGTGGCGCTACTACGAGTCCATCCAGTGGTTCCTGACCGAGGAGTACGAGACCCACCGTCATCATCAGGCGTTTATCAAGGCGCTCAACCACCTGTACACCGCCGAGCCCGCCCTGTACGAGCGCGGCTACACCGACGACGGCTTTACCTGGATCGATGCGGACAACTCCAAGCAGTCCATCGTGAGCTTTGTGCGCCAGGGCGAGGACGTCGACAACGACCTGGTAATCCTGATCAACTTTGACCCGGCGAGCTACGAGAGCTTCCGCGTGGGCGTGCCGCGCGAGGGTGACTGGGAGGTCATCTTTGATTCCGACCGTCCTGAGTTTGGCGGCAGCGGCTATGCCGGCGAGGAGCCCTACACCTGCTCGAGCGAACCCTATCCCTGGAACGGGCAGATGGACTCCATCGAGATTAAGGTGCCCGGCCTTGCAGGCGTGGTGCTTAAGCGCCGCGGTCCCAGCAGCTATAAGCCGCCTGTAGTCGAGGAGCCCAAGGCTGCGCCCAAAAAGCGTACGTCTTCGGTAAAGCCCAAGACCGCGGCTGCTAAGAAGGCTCCGGCCAAGGCGAAGGCTGCCAAGCCCGCAGCCAAGGCTTCGGCCAAGTCCACCACGGCCAAAAAGGCAGCCACCAAAAAGGCTGCTCCCAAGGCCAAGGCAGCTGCTGTTAAGGCTCCTGCCAAGAAAGCGTAACAAAGGCGTTACCACTGTAATTACCCGCCCCGCGGGGGCGTAGGATACATGTCATAACCGTTCCGGGAGAAACATCCCCGAGGGAAAGGAACGTATGAATAAGATCTTCGACAACAAGCAGGAGTTTACCGAGCTCTATCGCGATGCCGTCATGAGCATCAGCGGCAAGAGCGTCGAGGCCGCCAGCGACCTTGACCGCTTTAATGCCCTGGCCAAGCTCGTGGCCGAGAAGGCACGCACCGTTGCCACCAAGAGCGATGCCCGCGCCACCGCCGAGGGCAAGAAGCGCGTGTACTACTTCTCGATCGAGTTTTTGATCGGCCGCCTGCTCGACAACTACCTGCTCAACTTTGGCGTGCGCGACATGGTCGCCGAGGCACTCGACGACATGGGCTTTGACCTGTCCGTCATCGAGAACCAGGAGCCCGATCCGGCGCTGGGCAACGGTGGCCTGGGCCGTCTGGCCGCATGCTTCTTGGATTCCATGGCAGCCGAGGGCATTGCCGGCTACGGCAACGGCATGCGCTACCGCTACGGCCTGTTTAAGCAGGAGATCGTCAACGGCAGCCAGGTCGAGGCCACCGACGAGTGGCTCACCCACGGCTATCCCTGGGAGGTCCGTCGTCAGGACAAGGCCGTGACCATTAAGTTTGGTGGCCGCGTCGAGGGCTTTGAGGAGAACGGCCGCACGTTCTACCGCACGGTGGACACGCAGGACATTCTGGCCGTTCCCTATGACATCCCTGTTGTGGGCTATGCCGGCGAGACCGTCAACAAGCTGCGCGTCTGGGCCGCCGAGCCGGTCGAAGAGCACTTCGATCTGGAGGCCTTCAACCGCGGCGACTATGCCCTGGCCGATGCCGAGCGCGCCGAGGCCGAGGCCATCAGCGCCATCCTCTACCCCAACGACGCCGGCGAGCACGGCCGTCTGCTGCGCCTGAAGCAGGAGTACCTGTTTGTATCGGCCGGCATCTACAGCCTGCTCGACACCTTTGAGAAGGAGCACGGCGAGAACTGGGAGCTGCTGCCGCAGTTTGTTGCCATCCATACCAACGAC
>CAJMRN010000132.1 GCA_905215815.1 uncultured bacterium
CCCTTCCAGCATGGTGAGGTCTTCGTTACCGAGGATGGTTACGAGTCCGACCTGGACCTGGGTCATTACGAGCGCTTTATTGATGAGAACCTGACCCGCGATTCCAACTTTACGACCGGCGCCATCTATAAGAGCTTGATCGCCCGCGAGCGTCGCGGCGACTTTTTGGGCGGTACCGTGCAGGTGATTCCTCACGTCACCAATGCCATTAAGGACAAGTTCCGCCGCATCGAGGAGCAGACTGGTTCCGACGTGGTCATCACCGAGCTGGGTGGCACGATTGGCGACATCGAGTCGCAGCCGTTTGTGGAGGCTATCCGCCAGTACCGCAAGGAGGCCGGTCCCGAGAACGTCTGCTACATCCACGTGTCGCTCGTTCCCTATATCGCCGCTGCACACGAGGTTAAGACCAAGCCCACGCAGCACTCCGTCAAGGAGCTGCGCAGCTTTGGTATCCAGCCCGACATTATTGTGCTGCGCTCCGATCACCATATTGACGACGCCATTCGCGGCAAGATCGCAAGCTTCTGTGACGTCGACACCGACTGTGTCTTTACCAACGAGGACTGCGCGAGCATTTACGACGTGCCGCAGCTGCTCGCCGAGCAGGACTTTGACCTGCGCATTTGCGAGCGACTTGGCCTCGATCCGCGTGAGCGCGATATGAGCGAATGGAATGAGTTCCTGCGCAAGCAAAACCATGCCAACCATCACGCCGATAAGGTTAAGGTTGCCGTCGTGGGAAAGTACACCCAGCTTCCCGATGCGTATCTGTCGGTTATCGAGGCCCTGCATCACGCGGGCGTTTTCTACGATCGTCACGTAGATGTGCAGCTGGTCGATGGTGAGAGCCTCGATGCCGAAAACGTCAATGAGGTTCTGGGCGACGCATCGGGCATCCTGGTTCCCGGCGGCTTTGGCAAGCGCGCCCTGGAGGGCAAGATCCTCGCGGCAGAGTTTGCTCGCGAGCACAAGATTCCGTATCTGGGCATTTGCCTGGGTATGCAGGTTGCCGTGTGCGAGTTTGCCCGCAACGTCGTCGGTCTTGCCGGCGCCAGCTCCTCCGAGTTTGACCCGGACGGTCCGTTTAGCGTAATCGACCTGATGAGCTCGCAGGAGGACGTGACCGAGAAGGGCGGCACCATGCGCCTGGGTGCCTATCCGTGCAAGCTCGCTGCCGGTACTCTCGCGCGTGAGGCGTATGGCGAGGAACTTGTCTACGAGCGTCACCGTCACCGTTTTGAGTTCAACAATGCCTTCCGCGATCAGCTTGAGGACGCCGGTCTTGTCATCTCGGGCCTTTCACCCGACGAGCGTTTGGTCGAGATGGTCGAGCTGCCGCGCGACGTGCACCCGTGGTACGTGGCCACTCAGGCTCACCCCGAGTTCAAGAGCCGCCCCACCAATCCTCAGCCGCTGTTCCGTGAGTTCGTGCGCGCCTCGATTGGTCGGCATGAGGGTGTCGATCGCCTACAGGTGACGCCCATGAATCTTGCGACGGACTAAGGTTGCCATCGAACAGGGAACATATCGAAGAGGCTCCTTCGTCGCTCGCTGTGGCGGCGGGGGAGTTTCTTGATTACCTTGCAGTCGAGCGGGGCTTGGCGCGCAACACGATTGCCGCCTATCGCCGAGACCTGACGACTTACTGTGCCTATCTGGAGCGGACGGGCATTGCATCCTTTGAGGATGTGAGCCGGCGGGTCATCGAGGACTTTGTCGCCGATCGGCGCGACGGGGGCTATTCCGACGCTTCGGTGGAGCGCGCACTCGCGGCCGTCAAAGGCCTGCATGCCTTTTTGGTGCGCGATGGGGCTGTGGCCCAAAATCCCACGGCGGCATTGCGTTTGCCAAAAAAGGCCGAGCGCCTGCCGGAGTGCCTTTCGGTGGAGGATGTTTCGGCATTGCTCGACCAGGATTTTCCGGATAGCGAGATGGGCCTGCGCGATCACGCCATCTTGGAAGTGCTGTATGGGTGCGGCCTTCGCGTGAGCGAGCTGGTGGGGCTCGATGTGAGTGATATCCATGTCGATGACGGCTTTGTGCTGGTTCGCGGCAAGGGCTCCAAGGAGCGTCTGGCCCCGTTGGTGGGAAGTGCGGCGCGTGCCCTGACGCACTATATATGTGATGGGCGTCAGCCTCTGGCGGCTCACGCCCGCGGGGCGGGGACGCCGGCGGTCTTTTTAAACAAGAACGGCGGGCGCCTGTCGCGTCAGGGTGTTCACGTCATATGCGAGCGCTATGGGCGCCAGGTGGGGTTGGTGGGCCTCCATCCGCACACGTTGCGCCACTCCTTTGCCACTCACATGCTTGCGGGCGGTGCGGACCTTCGCGTGTTGCAGGAGATCTTGGGGCACGCCGATATATCGACCACGCAGGTCTACACGCATGTCGATCGTACGCAGCTGGCCGAGGTTTACCTGGCGGCCCACCCGCTGGCGCATCGCTAATACGCTGCCGACCTGCAATTACATGCTATCCGAGGACGGACTCTCGATTGCTGGAACGT
>CAJMRN010000133.1 GCA_905215815.1 uncultured bacterium
CAACGACGAGGAAGCCGATATCGCCGCCCGTGCCGTCGCCAACTCGCCGCTCGTCAAGACCTGCATCGCCGGCCACGACTGCAACTGGGGCCGCGTTGCCATGGCGCTCGGCAAGTGCGGCGTGAAGTTTCATCAGGAAGACGTTTCCATCGACATGATGGGCATGCCTGTCTGCCGCGACGGTCTGACTGTTCCCTTTGACGAGGACGAGGCTCTGAGACGTTTTGAGGCGTCCGAGATCGTGATCTCGGCCGACCTGGGTGCAGGCGACGCGGCAACGACCGTGTGGACCTGCGACCTCACGCACGAGTACATCTCCATCAACGGCGACTACCGTTCCTAGATTCCAGGCACGCTGCGCATCTTGCCGCGATGCGGACAGCGAAGCACAGCGTGATAACGATACGAAAGACGAGGCAGATTATGAAATTCGCACGCGATTGTCGTTCGAGCGAATCCAACGAAGCAACCGCGCAGCTGCTGTTCGAAGCGCTGCCGTGGATTAAAAACCTGACCGGCAAGACGGTCGTTATCAAATATGGCGGAGCCGCCATGGTTGACGAGCAACTGCGCCGCGACGTGATGAGCGACATCGTTTTGCTCAAGATCATCGGCATGCGCCCCGTCATCGTGCATGGCGGCGGCAAGGCCATCAACGAGGCGCTGAGCCATTACGATATTCCCGTCGAGTTTAAGAACGGCCAGCGCGTGACCACGCCGGCGACCATGGATATCGTGCGCGAGGTGCTGGGCGGCAAGGTCAACCAAGAGCTGGTCGCCGCCATCAACCGCCACGGCAACCTGGCCGTAGGCGTGTCGGGCAGCGATGCCGGCACGCTCATCGCCGAGCCGCTCGACCCCGAGCTCGGTCGTGTGGGCAAAGTGACGCACGTCAACACCGACTATATCGAGCGCTTGCTCGATAGCGAGTACATTCCCGTCATCGCTACCGTCGCGGCGGGGGAGGACGGCGGCTTCTTCAACATCAACGCCGATACCGCCGCCGGCGCCGTTGCGGCGGCGCTCCACGCGCACAAGGCGATCTTTTTGACTGACGTCGACGGCCTGTACAAGGACTTTAGCGACAAGGACTCGCTTATCTCCAACCTAACGCTCGACGAGGTTAACGAGATGCTCTACGGTGGCGAGGTCGATAAGGGCATGATTCCCAAGCTGCGCGCGGCCGTCGATGCGCTTGCCGGTGGCGTATTCCGCGCCCACATCATTAACGGTACCACGCCGCATTCGCTGCTCCTGGAGCTGCTGACCGACGCCGGCGTCGGCACCGTGATCCATTCCACCGAGACGGCCTACGAGTTCGATACGCACCCGCACCCGCTTTCGACCTTTGCGGCGCGCCTGACCGAGAACCTCGACGAGGTCGAGAAGCTCCAGACGGTCTAGCCGGCTCGAAATTGCTACGCCATTACGCCCAAACTCCGCGCTACCTGGCGCTTAACGAAAGGTATCTCATGTCACTTGCAGCACAACAATCGCTCGAATCCCACTACGTCATGCACACCTTTGGTCGCTCGCCGGTCGAGTTTGTCGAAGGCTGCGGCATGAAGCTCACCGGCGACGATGGTCGCGAATACCTCGATTTTCTTGCCGGCATCGGCGTGTGCAGTTTGGGCCACGGCAACCCGGCAGTGCTGTCGGCGCTCGAGGCTCAGACCAAAAAGCTCCTGCATGTCTCCAACTATTTCTACATCGAGCAGCGTGGACAGGTCGCGGCGCTGCTGTCCAAACTCGCTAACGATGATACGGACGGTGCACGCGTGCTTGCCGACGCGATTGCCGCTGGCGACGAGACCACGGCGGCGGCACTTGGTGCTCCGGCTGCGGGCGAGCAGGTGTGGGAGACGTTCTTTGCCAATTCCGGTGCCGAGGCCAACGAGGGCTCTATGAAGCTTGCGCGTCTGTACGCCAAGCGTGCCGGCAACGGTGGCAACACCATCGTGTGCATGCGCGGCGGCTTTCACGGTCGTACGCTCGAGACCATTGCCGCGACCATGCAGGATTGGCTGCAGGACAGTTTCCGCCCGCTGCCGGGTGGCTTTGTGGCCTGCACACCCAACGATGTAGATGAACTGCACGCAATCTTTAAGCAGCTGGGAAGCGAGATTTGCGCCGTGATGCTCGAGCCGATCCAAGGTGAGAGTGGCGTGTACCCTATGACCGAGGAGTTTATGGCGGCAGCGCGCGACCTGGCACACGAAGTG
>CAJMRN010000134.1 GCA_905215815.1 uncultured bacterium
GCGCGCCAGCGCCCGGGCGGGGAAGGACTCGTCATAGCGCGGCTCGGCGTAGCTGATCGTGTAGGTGCGGCCGGGGCGCGCCAGCGCCGTTATGTAAGCGGAATCCACCCCGCCGGAGAGAAAGCCTGCGACCTCGACATCGGCGACCTGTGTCGCATAGATATATGTCGCGTAGGCATCGCCCTGGTTGGTATCATGGTCGACGTCCTTCGTCGTATTGTCATACCAGGCAAAGCCGATAAACTGCTTGCCGTTGTTATGTGCCAGCCGTGCAAGTTCTGGAAAAGGCATAGTAACGTTGGGATCCTTTGCCGAGATGACCCGGTTATCCTTGACGTCCAGCCCCTCTCGGTCGCAGTGCAGAAGATCTGCCGCATAGTCCAGAAGATGACCCTTGGCATCTTCAGCAGCCAGCTGGACCGCACGGCCGGAGACGAATGTCTGGCGGCTGGCGGTACTTGCCAGCGCGTCCGGCGTTGCGACAGTATCTGCGCTGACGATGCGGACATTGTCATAGGGAACGCCAAGCGCCTCTGCTGCGATCTGGCAGAACGCCGTATCGGAGCCTTGTCCAATGTCACAGGCACCGGAAAGAACGGTGACCGTGCCATCATCCGCGACCTCGACCTGCGCCGCCCCATCTACGAGAAGACGGCAGCCTACGGTCACTTTGGCCGCGAAGACCCCGACTTCACCTGGGAGAAGACCGATCGAGTCGAAGAACTCAAAGCAGCCTGTGGTCTGTAAGCCAGCGACAAAAGCCGCAGCCAAATAGAAACGCACCAAAAAGAGGTACCGGAACAACCGGTACCTCTTTTTTATTAACCGGTAGTGAAGATGAGTCGAGATGGGACACAGGATAGGTCTCCAGCTAATGAATTTTGCAGCACGCGCGCGTCTACCATGTATCCTAAGTTCCGAGGGCTTTAGTATTTGGTCGGTCGCGAGTTCCGCACGAGCCGGAGAGCACTTAATGTGCTCTCCGTGCGAGTCAGGACTGTCCGAGCAGGCGACCAAATACTAAAGCCCTCGGAACGGCGGGACAAAGTATGCCCCGCCCCTCGGGACGACGAGATATAGAAGGAGCAGCCATGGCAGGCAAGCCGCAAACACTAGCTACGACCTCGGCATTCGAGATCTTGGGCCCCGTCATGGTCGGCCCCAGCTCTTCGCACACCGCCGGCGCCCTGCGCTGCGCCCAGGTTGCCGCCAGCCTGTTGGAAGGCTGCATCACCAAGGTCACCTTTGGCCTGTGGAACTCCTTTGCCCACACCTACCGCGGCCACGGCACCGATCGCGCGCTCGTAGCGGGCATCTTGGGCCTCGATACCGACGACGAGAACATCAAACAGGCCTTTGACCTCGCGCGCGAGCAGGGCCTCGACTATCACTTTGACATCAAGGGCGACGACGCCTCCATCCACCCCAACACCGTCGACATCGACATGATCGATGACACGGGCGCCACGGCACAGGTCCGCGGCGAAAGCCTTGGCGGCGGCAAGATGCGCATCAGCCGCATCAACGGCGTCGGAGTCGACATCTCGGGCATGTATTCCACGCTCTTCGTGGCACACCAGGACGTCCCCGGCGTGCTCGCCGCGCTCACGAACCTGCTTGCCTACGCACACGTCAACATCGCCTTCTGCCGCACCTACCGCACCGAGGTGGGAGGCCAGGCTTATTCCGTCTTTGAGACCGACGACGCTCCCGACGATACCGTCGTCCCCATGCTGCGCAAACTCGACAATGTCGATTACGCCACGTTTATCGAGCTCCCGGGCTCGGCCTCGTCGCTATCCCCCGGCGTCTCGGCCAAGGAAATCTTCGACGACGGCGAGCAGCTGCTTGACGCCTGCGGCGAGCTGGGCCTCAACATCGGCGCCGTTATGGCCGTGCGCGAGGCGCGCCTAACCGGCGAGGCCCATGCTATCGCAGCCATGCGCCGCGTGCTCGATGTCATGCGCGAGGAGACCACGGCCCCCATCGCCAATCCGCAGCGATCGCTCGGC
The DNA here is from genome assembly GCA_905215815.1 of uncultured bacterium. Lineage (GTDB taxonomy): Bacteria > Actinomycetota > Coriobacteriia > Coriobacteriales > Coriobacteriaceae > Collinsella. Next base: position 2,013 of record CAJMRN010000134.1, read on the forward strand.
GGGCTTATCGGCGGCGAGGCAAAACTTGTCGATG
>CAJMRN010000135.1 GCA_905215815.1 uncultured bacterium
TCTCGGAAGGCACGTGCAGACCTTTCGTCATGGCCTCCTACCTTTCTTTCGGGCCCCTGTCAGGGCCGATTCGTTAGCGCCCCTCCGTGTGAGGCGTTATTGCTGACGACATATTTATATCCAAAATCAATCCATACTTCCACCTCGCCCCCGAACGGTTTTATATGAGGGGTGAACGGCATACACATATACTTCACGCATGGCATACTTTGATTAAATAAAGTGGATTTACGTGCTTAAACGCTTTTTAACCGCAAGATCAATTGAAACTAACCTTTGTTAAACCACCCCCAAATTGCATATTTCACGCAACGATATGAATATAATTCGCAATTCTCGCTGTGTCTCAACCATTTTGATTTTTATTCAGAATAAAGTTCGTCCTATTCATTTTTGGCAAACAGATTACCGTTTACCAGACGTTGGATACCGTTCACCGGAAGCTCAGTATAAGGCCCGTCGAATACCCGATCGATCTTGCGTCTCCATTTGTAACAACTTGTCTTTTTCGGCGGCAAAGACAAACAGACCCGTTCCCCAAAAGGGAGCGGGTCTGCATTCGGTACACCTAGGGCCCAGTAAGGTTTAGGCCTTCGAGAACCTCAAGGAACTAGCGATCGAACTCGGCCAGCGCCTCGCCCAGAAGCCTCAGGCCCTCGCGAAGAACATCTTCGCTCGCGCAGTAGCCCAGGCGCGCTCCGCAGGGAAGCTCAAAACGGCTACCGGGGACCAACAGCACTCCCCTATCGGCCAGCAGGCGCTTGCAGAACTCCTCGTCATCCTTGGGAATATCCAGCTGGATAAACGAGGTGGACACGCCCTGCGGGGCCGTCCAGGAAACACGATGCTGCGTATCGATCCAAGCCTGTGCGATATCGCGGTTACCAAACACGATCTTGCGGTTGCGCTCGAGAATCTTGTCTTTGTGCTCGAGCACGTAGGTCGCCAAAGCATCGTTAAACACGCCACCGCAGATCATGGTGTAGTCGCGGTAGGTGCGGATGCGGTTGGACACCTCTTCGTCCGCAACGACCCAGCCCACGCGGGCTGCAGGCGCCGAATAGGTCTTGGACACCGAGTTGGTGACAATGGCCCTCTCGTACACGTCGGCCATCGACATAAAGGACTCAGTGTTCTCGAGCGGCAGATACACCTCGTCGCACAGCACGTAGGCGCCCACCGAACGGGCAATCTCGGCAATCTGACCGAGCGTATCGGCATCAAGCACCGTACCGATGGGGTTCGATGCGTTATTGATGCAGATGAGCTTGGTGTTGGGGCGAACGAGGCGCTTGAGCTGTTCGATATCGGGTTTCCATCCGAGCTCCTCGGCAAGCTCCCAATACTCGACCTCGGCACCAAGCGTACGCGGGATCTCATAGAGCGGCGCATAGGTAGGCCACTCGGCAACCACATGATCGCCGGGCTCGACAACGGCCATGATGGCGTTGAGGTTGGCGCCCGTGCAGCCATTGGTCTGCAGAATGTGATCGGGATTGACCTCGCGACGATACAGCTTGGCGACCTCGGCCTTAAACTCCGGCGAACCCTCGATCCAGCCGTAGTTCATCTTCTCGCGATCCAGGCGCTCGTAGAACGTAGCGCCGTCCTGCTCGTCAAGCGCGCGAAGCTCGCCCATGGTCAGCGATGAGATCGTCGACTGGGCAATGTCCCACGTAGCGCTCTTCTCCCAAACGTTGAGCCATTCCTCAACGCCAATTGTCTTGATATCCATGACTAAGCTCCAATCGCTAGAACACGGGGATGATGCCGGCAAAGGTCATGGGAATCGAGATGATGCCCAAAAGGCAAAGAAGCCGACACCGTTGGGGTATCAACGTGACCGCCTCTAGACATAATGGACACCTTATCTGATGCTAATTTAGCTTATTAGACAAGAATGGGGCGGTGCGAAAACCCGCACCGCCCCATTTGGAGACATCTAATGGCAGCTAGATGTTTGTATTAAGACCCGTACGGATCTTTGAAAACCTTAGAGGTCCTCGCGCCAGAAGGGCATGCTCATGCAG
>CAJMRN010000136.1 GCA_905215815.1 uncultured bacterium
CCGCAGGATGCGCGCCGGGGAGGAGGACCGGGTCTCCACCCCGGTAAGAACGGCGTCGGGGGCGGCAAAGCCGTGCAGCTTTTTCTCCAGCAGCGGCAGCGGCTCCTCCAGGCGCACCTGCACGGTACGGTTCTCGCCCCCCTCCATGGGGGCCTCGCCCTCCAAAAGCATGATGCGACCGACAACCTCGGCCGTGCCGGCCATCACATGCACGCGCGCACCCGACTCGAGCACACGCGGCTTGGCTCCCTCACGGCCCAGGTAGGTGAACGTCATCATAAAGCGCAACGTCTGGCCAAAGCGGTCCGCCACGCCGAGCATCTCACCGCGATCGAGAGCGGCAACACCATCGCCCACCAAGTTGAGCGCCACGCGCTGTCCGGGCAGTGCTCGCGGCGTATCGCCATGCACCTGAATCCCGCGCACGCGACAGACCGTACGCGACGGCAAAGCCATCAGCTCGTCGCCCACCGCAACCGGCGCATCGTGCAGCGTTCCCGTTACGACAGTGCCGACGCCCTTAATCGTAAAGCAGCGGTCAATCGGCAGGCGCGGCGCGGCATCGGTGCGCTCGGCACGGTCGCGGCAGGCATCCCAGCAGGCACTTACCTGCTCGTCGAGCACCGCAAGCAGCCCGTCGATCCCCTCGCCCGTCTTAGACGACACGGGCACAATCGGCGCGCCCGCAAACACGGTACCCGACAAAAAGTCATCGACATCGAGCTCGGCAAGCTCGGTCATCTCGGCATCGGCAAGGTCGCACATCGTCAGCGCGACCACCATATGCGTGACGCCCAGCAGCTCCAGCACATGCACGTGCTCGCGGGTCTGCGGCATCACGCCCTCGACGGCAGAGACCACCAACACGGCAACATCAATGCCCGTGGCACCCTGCACCATGGCGCGCAGGTAATGCGCGTGGCCCGGCACGTCGACCAGGCCGACGATCTTGCCGCTCGGCAGCGCCAGCTCGCCAAAGCCCAGCTCCACGGTCATACCGCGACGGCGCTCAACCTCCAGACGGTCGGGATTCTTGCCGGTCAGCGCCTCGATCAGTGCGGACTTACCGTGGTCAACGTGACCCGCCGTGCCAACGATAACGGGGCACTCCACCAGCGTTTGAACCTCACTCATCGAGCAACCGCCTTCTTAACGCACGCGACGAGCGTCGACGCCGCCGTCTCGATATCGCGGTCGCCCACAAGCGTACGGACGTCAAACAAAATGCGATCGTGCGAGGTTCGCGTGACGACCGGCGTGTCGAAGTCCTGGACAAGCGAGCGCTTGAGCGCGTCGACCGTCAGGCGCTCGTCAACAAGACGCACGGCAACGCACATCGTTGGCAGCTCCACGGTAGGCAGCGAACCGCCGCCGGGGGTCGACGATTCCTCGACGATTTCCACCTGCACGGCACAAGGACAGCCAGCCTTATCGAGACCCGCCACCATCAATTCGCGCAGCTTACGCGCGCGACGCTCCAGATGAGCCTGCGGAAGCGTGAGCATGTTGAGCACCGGCACCTCGCGATGGGCAACATCCGCCCCATCCATGTAAATGCGCAGTGTAGACTCGAGCGCCGCCAGTACGAGCTTACCCGGACGCAGGGCACGCATAAGCGGATGCGACCCGCAGGCCTGAACCAAATCGCGACGGCCCATAATAATGCCCGCCTGTGCGGCACCGAGCAGCTTATCGCCCGAGCACGACACCAGATCGAGCCCTGCCGAAACCGAAGCCGGCGTGGTTTCTTCGCCGCCGCGCACCAAGATGTCGTCGGGCAGCAGCGCGCCCGAGCCCTGGTCTTCGTAGAAGAGCAGGCCATGCTTATGAGCAAGCGCCGCAAGCTCCCGAGAGCCTACCTCCTCGTGGAAACCCTCGATGCGATAGTTGGAAGGATGGACCTTAAGGATCATCGCCGTATCGGGCGTGATGGCGCGCTCGTAGTCGCCCAAATGTGTGCGGTTGGTGGCGCCGACCTCGACGAGTTTGGCGCCCGAAGCCGCCATGACATCGGGG
>CAJMRN010000137.1 GCA_905215815.1 uncultured bacterium
GCGCACCAGGCGCTCGGCCGCCACATGGACCTTCTTCACGTAGGGGCAGGTGGCGTCGACCACGGTAAGGCCGCGCTCGCGAGCGGCCTCGATCACCTGCGGCACCACACCGTGGGCGCGGATAATCACGGTGCCCGATGCGGCGTCGTCCAAGGTGTCGGCCAGACCGACGCCTGCCTCGGCGAGCTCGCGTACCACGATGGGGTTATGGATGAGCGGACCCAGCGTGTGGACCAGAGTGCTCTCCCCCGCCTGCGGGGCGGCCGCCAATGCCATGTCGAGCGCACGCTGCACGCCGTAGCAGGTGCCGGCGTGGGCAGCGATTTCGATGGTGGGCGCGTCTGCCTTGCCGAGCACAGCCTCGGCAGTATTCATGACGTTCTCACCCATGGCTAGAACCTACCCGGGTGCTCGGCGCACAGGTCGTCGCGCATGGCGTAGACGCGGTTCATGGCCTCGGACTCAAGCCATGCCAGGCGCTCCTTGCGCTTGAGCTCGGCCGGCGCATCGGATAGCGAGATGGCCTTGCCGGCACGGATCCAGCATTTCTTGGGACGCATGAGCTTTTTGCCCGCAGGCGTAATATCAGACCAGCCGCAGATGGCGAGCGGGTTGACGGGCGCCTTGCCCATCTGGGCGATGAGAGCAAAGCCGCCGTGGACCTCTGGCTTGATCTCGCGCGAACGGATGCGTGTGCCCTCGGGGAAGATCAGGACGTCCTCGCCGCGCTGCAGTGCGTGTTGGGCTGCGCGCAGGCACTTCATGTCGGCGGTGGCACGCTCGACGGGGATACCACCCACGCGGCTAAAGGCCCAGCGCACGATCTTGGTTTTGGCGAACTCGGACTTAAAAATGGGGCGAATGCGGCGGCCGCCAAAGAACAGCGCCGTCTCAACGGCCAGCAGCTCAGCCATCGAGGTGTGGTTGCAGATGACCACGCTGCCACGGCCTTCCTGGCGCTCAAAGAGCAGATCGGCGTCCTCGACCTTCCAGCGCCACATGAGCTTGGAGAAGGCCCAAAGGATTGCCATGACCACGAAGACGGTGCCGCGGATGAGCGCGGGGAACTCGGCGTACGGGGCGTTGTAGTAATCCTCGGGCGTCTGCTTAAACAGGCGCATGGGCTACCTCCTTTGGTTGATGAGGTCCTCGATAATGCGGACGACCTCGTCGATGGTGTGGGCGGTGGAGTCGACGTGCACGGCGTCCTCGGCGGGCACGAGCGGCGCGACCTCGCGGCTGCTGTCGAGCTTGTCGCGCTGCTTGAGGGCGTCGAGGGTCTCGTCGACCTCGGCCTCGAGCTGCTCGGTAGCGAGCGGCTGTGCGTCGTTTTGGTGGCGCTGCAGCACGCGGCGACGGGCACGCTCGCGCGGGTCGGCGGTCAGGAACACCTTGACCTGCGCGTTGGGGAACACGACGGTTCCGATATCGCGACCCTCGGCCACGATATCGCGGTCCTCGGCGGCGCGGCGCTGATGGATGAGCATGGCCGCGCGCACACCCGGGTAGGCCGAGACCTTGGATACGTTAGCGTCGACCTGCGGGGTGCGAATGGCAGCCGATGCGTCCTGGCCGTCAATGGTCAGGCGCGTATCCTCGCCGGTGCTGTTGGTAAAGCGGATTTCGATCTGCTCGGCGAGGGCGTCGATTGCCGCCTCGTCGTCCAGATCGATGCCGCGGTCGAGCGCGGCGAAGGTGACGGCGCGATACATGGCGCCCGTGTCGAGCTTGTTAAAGCCCAGCTGGCGGGCGATCTCCTTGGCGATGGTGGACTTGCCGGAACCGGCGGGGCCGTCGATGGCGACGATCATGCAATACTTCCTTTCGGTGGTTGACGTGCTGGTATGGGACGCGGGCGTTGATGCGCGGCGGGTTGCCTAGCCCGTGTAGCGCTCGCGGTAGGTGTTGCGCTTGGGTGCGGAGCCGTGGCTGCCGTGGTGACGCGTGCGTGCCGCGGGCGTGCCCTGGGGCTTGCCGCTGTCGCGCTTGGAGCTGGCCTGCTTAGGC
>CAJMRN010000138.1 GCA_905215815.1 uncultured bacterium
CGAAGAGGGCGCTCGCCCCAACCGCCGTCAGCACAAGCGCAACGACGAGCGCAACGACCGCAAGGACGATCGCAACAACGATCGCCGCGGCCGTCAGCGCGACCGCAAACAGCGCAACAAGGAGCGTAACGCCGCCCCCACCGAGCCCACGCTTTCGCGCGAGGAGCTTGCGGCCATGAAGGTCGCCGAGCTGCGCGAGAAGGCAAAAGAGTTCGAGATCGAGACGACCGGCAAGAAGAAGGCCGAGCTCGTCGAGGAGATCTACACGACTGCCGCGAAGGCCGAGGGCTTCCGCGATATTAAGGGCATCCTGCAGATTCGCCCGGACAGCTCCGGTATCATTCACGCCCACGGTTACATGAAGTCCAACGAGGACGCCTTCGTCCCCGCTTACCTCATCCGCTCCGCGCGTCTGCGCACGGGCGATGTCATCGAGGGCTCGCTGCGCCCCTCGCGCGGCGGCGACAAGCGCGCCGGCCTCGCCAAGATCACGACCGTTAACGGCATGGATCCCGAGCAGATCCGCAACCGCCCCAAGTTCGGCGACCTTACCCCGGTCTATCCCAACGAGCCGCTGCGCATGGAGCACGGCAAGGATTCCATTACCGGTCGCGCCATCGATATCGTGTCGCCGATCGGCAAGGGCCAGCGTGGCCTGATCGTGTCGCCGCCCAAGGCCGGCAAGACAACGATCCTTAAGAAGATCTGCCAGTCCATCTCGATCAACAACCCCGAGGTGCACCTCATCTGCCTGCTCGTCGACGAGCGCCCCGAAGAGGTCACCGATATGCAGCGCTCCATCAAGGGCGAGGTCGTTGCCTCGACCTTCGATATGCCCGCCGACAACCACACCCGCGTGGCCGAGCTCGTTATCGAGCGCGCCAAGCGCATTGTGGAGCTGGGTGGCGATGTCGTGGTGGTGCTCGACTCCATCACGCGTCTTGCCCGTGCCTACAACCTGGCGGCACCTGCCTCGGGCCGTATCCTCTCGGGCGGCGTCGATTCGGCAGCCCTCTACCCGCCCAAGCGTTTCCTGGGTGCAGCCCGCAATATCGAAAACGGAGGCTCGCTTACCATCCTCGCCTCCGCCCTCATCGACACCGGCTCCAAGATGGACGAGGTCATCTTTGAGGAGTTCAAGGGCACCGGCAACATGGAGCTCAAGCTCGACCGCGATCTTGCCGATCGCCGCATCTTCCCGGCCATTGACCCCGTTGCCTCCGGTACACGCAACGAGGACCTGCTGGTCGACGAGCAGATGCGCCCGTTTGTCTTTGGTCTGCGTCGCATCCTCGCCGGCATGAACAACACCGAGCGCGCGGCGGCGTCGTTTATCAAGGGTCTTAAGGGCACCAACACCAACCAGGAGTTCCTGGTGCGTTCGGCCAAAAAACACAGCGACTACGAGCAGACGTTTTAGACAATAAGCCGCACGCTATATCGCCATAAGAACGGGCAATCGGGCCGGGGTTTATGCCCCGGCCCTTTCTTTATGGCGCCACTCGGCAACAATTTTTGACCTTATGACCGACAAGCAGCGGATTTCGGGTCACAATCCGGCCTCATCGCTTGCAATCGGAGGGTCGGTTTCGCATAATAACTTTTAAGCTTCGCGACGGAAAACGCAGATGAAACGAACCATATACCGTTGCTTTGGGACGCATGTCCCGCTTCATCTTCTCTCGCGCAGCCAACTAAATGATGCGATTTGGGTGCTGGAAGATGGGGAGAGCTCATGGCTTCTTCTGATGCAACACAACGAGCAGTCCTTGCCGGACTTTCCTGCGGGATCGGCCTTGCCGCTCCCGTGGTGATGTATGCTGCCACGCTGCCGTTTTCGTCGGTG
>CAJMRN010000139.1 GCA_905215815.1 uncultured bacterium
ACGCTGTCGCGCCTACTGCCTTGGGTGACTTTGGGGTCGATTGGGGTTGTCTGCACAATTCGCGGTATTATGGTGCGGAGTTTTGAAAGGAGCCGCTGGTGGTCACGACGACGTTTGCTTCGCCTTTGGGCGAAATCCTGCTTGCCGCTGATGGCCGCGGTCTGACGGGGCTTTGGTTTGAGGGGCAGGAGCATTTTGGCTCCACGCTTCTACGGGAAGACTCCGAACATGTTGAAGGCGCCGACGCGGTTTCCGGTATTGGCGGCATGTCGTCGGCGAATCCGGCCCATGGTGCGGCCTCTTCGGTGCTTGAGCGTTCGTGGGCTTGGCTGAATGCTTATTTTGCAGGGCAGGAACCTCGGTTTACGCCGCCGTTGCATATGATCGGTACGGCGTTTCAGCGTGAAGTTTGGTACGAGCTGCTTTCTATTCCGCGTGGTGAGGTCGCCACGTATGGTGAGATCGCCCAACGTGTTGCGGCTCGACATCGTGTGCCGGGAAACGAGGATCCCGTTGTGTCTCCTCGTGCGGTGGGGGCTGCGGTCGCACGTAATCCCATTTCGATTATCGTGCCGTGCCATCGCGTGGTTGCCGCCGACGGATCGCTCAACGGATATGCCGGCGGGCTCGATCGCAAGGAGTGGCTACTTCGGCTTGAGGGCGCGTACGAGGAGTAACGCCAGGGCATTTTGCATGATCAAGACGCTGTGAAAGAACGGGATGCGCTTCCCGAATGGAGTCCCAAGCGGAAACCGTGTCCCGGAATACAGCCTCAGAGTGGGACGCCGTTTCCGGTTGAGACCACTTGCTTTGGACATCGATCTACGCCCGCTCTTGCAGGGCGTAGATCGACTTATCCATGTTGAACAGGTAGGCGACGACGCAGACAATAAAGGACATCGGCAGGTTACCAAAGCCGAAGACTTCGCAGCCAATAAGGATGGGTGCGAGCAGAATCGCTGACAGCATAAGACCCATAGCGGCGATGCGCACATAGGGGTGGGGAACAGTCGAGCCGCAAGGGTCTTGGCGTGGGCAAGACACCAGGCAAAAGCTCCACCTACCATGCCAAACACGCTGCCCAACATCGCAAGCCGTCCAAGACCGGGGAGGTCAAGCGCGTGAGAGGCGGCAACGTCAAAACACAAGCGTTAACTGCGCGCCCTGCTCAACGGGCTGCTCCTTGTGCTCGCTCAGAAGGACCATTCGGTCTTCGTATTGCTTTTCGGTCATTTCGATAACGGTGACCTCTCCAGCGCTTGGAAGATTCAGCTTAAGGCGAGCGATATGCGCCGCTGCGGATTCGCGAGTCACCAACAGGCGCGAATACACCGAAAACTGCTCCATATGGTATCCGTCGTTAATCAGAAACTTTCGAAAGTCGCTATACTGCCGACGCTCGGCTTTGCTTCCCGTTGGAAGATCGAACAGAACCAATAACCTCATAACCCTCATGGCTCCTCCCTATTCAACAGATACCATCTCGAGCCCTCTTAGCTCGGGCAACAACAGCCTCTTAGGGTCCTTTTCGAGAACGGCAGTTCTGAGTGAAGAGAGCGTTGTCTCTATGCACTGCTGACAGCCGCAACGTTTTCCGTCGATAGTCATGACGTGCTCAAACACGCGAGCGAGCAACGCTTTGTCGCGCTGGCCCAAAGGCTCTGCAACGCCGTAGCTCATAACAATTAGATCGACGAGAGGGCGGAACGGTTCAATAAGATCGTCGACGAGATTGAATGCGTTGTAAACGCTGTGATGGTGAAGCCCTTGGGATACGAGCCATCCGCCGCCAACGGCTG